>NZ_QHHV01000320.1:0-6044 GCF_003947245.1 Actinoplanes sp. ATCC 53533
TTCGCTCGCGTCGTACGTGCGATCCTGGGGCGTCTCGCTCTTGCCGAAGCCCATGTGGTCGGGAACGACCACCCGATGGTGACGCGACAGCGGCCCGATCAGGTGGCGCCACTCGTAGCCCCACGTGGGCTCACCGTGCAGCATGACGATCGTCTGACCGGGCCGCTCGGGGCCCTCGTCGACATAATGCTGACGGAAGCCGGCAGCCTCATTGAAACGGGCGGGATACGGCCACGTGCCGTCGAACGTCTCGTCAGCAGCAATCACGGGATATCGTGCCTTCCGGTGCGGTGTTGTCCGTACTGACCGCGGTCATGAGGTCCTCCGAGTAATGGTTTTGAAGCAGCCTTCATCGGCTGGCTCGTTCTTGCGCCGAGCTGCGTGGTACGCCCTGAACGTCATGAGTTCAGCCGCCAAGCCGCCGTCACGGCGTCACGCTCCTGCACGCCCGGACCAAGCCGGTCCGGCCAGTTCAGGATTGTTGTGTACTGAACTGTCAGAAACCTAGCCGGTTCTGTACTGAGTTGTCAAGTACGGCGGGTCGGCCTTACCTTCTGCGTAGGGGGCCGCCCGTAGTTTCCAGCGCAAAACAACGATTAGGCTGGCCAGGGCCCAGGAAGGGCTCTCGCTGTGGTTGGGCACGAAAACGAGCGGAGGAGAACCGTGACCGGAGCGATTCGCCTGCCGGGTAAGGGAGAAGCATGAGGATCATCCCCGTGCCGGACGAGCTGACCCATTACTCGTCCCGTCGGCTGGACGAGGTTGATGAGCTGGCCTGGCCGGTGTTGAGCCAACATGCCTTGGACCTGCTGCGGTCATCCGGTGAGGAACTGCACCCCGCGCCCGGCGAGTTGCTGTGGGACGCCGGTGATCCCACCGACTTGCACCTCGTGCTGACCGGTGGCGTGCTCCTCGTGGACCGCCGGGCCGACCGGGTTGTCTTCGTGATCGAGGCTGGTGACTTCGTCGGCGAGCTGGGCATGTTGATGGGGCAGCGCGCCGTCTTCCAAGGCGTGGCCATGGAGCAGACCGCGATCCTGCGGGTTCGGGTGGAGGAACTGCGCCGGCTGGTGGAGATCTCGGGGGAGCTCAGCGATGTCGTGCTGTCCGCTTTGGATGCGCGGCGGCGCTTCCTGAGCAGGAAGGGCGAGGGCGGTCTGGTATTGGCCGGAGACGACGACCGCGACCTGCACCGCCTGCAGGACTTCGCTGAGCGCAACCAGATTCCCTATCGGACGGTGCTGCGCTCGAACCCGTCGGCGTGGTCGGAGCTGGCGCAGACCTGTGCCTTGCCCGAGACCGGTACGGCCGTCGTCACGGCACAGCGCCGCGTCATGACATCGCCGACCACGCGTGACCTGGCAACCGCGCTGGGAATCGACCTGTGGGGCATCGCCGACGATGCCCGGTGTGACCTGCTGGTGGTGGGCGCCGGACCGGCGGGGCTGGCCGCTGCCGTGTACGGGGCGTCGGAGGGACTGGACGTGGTCGTCGTCGAGGACGTCGCCATCGGCGGCCAGGCCGGCAGCTCGTCACGGATCGAGAACTACCTCGGCTTCTACCGCGGCGTGTCCGGGGTTGAACTGGCCCGGGCGGCGATGCTGCAGGCGGTCAAGTTCGGGACCAGGCTTCTGTCACCCCGCTCAGTCACGGGGCTGTCGCAGGTGCCCGGCGGGTTTCGGGTGCGGCTCGACGACGAGCACGACGTCCTCGCCTCAGCGGTGATCATCGCCAGCGGCGTGCGCTACCGGCGCCTGGACCTGCCCGGCCTGGCTGACCTGGAGGGCCGTGGCGTCTACTACGCCGCAAGCCAACTGGAGGCCAACTCGGTCTCCGGGCGCAACGCCGTCGTGGTCGGGGGCGCCAACTCCGCCGGCCAGGCGGCCCTGTTTCTCGCGCGCACCGCCGGCCACGTCCACGTCCTGATCCGCCGTGATGACCTGCGCGACACCATGTCGAACTACCTGGCGCAGCGCCTGACCCACCACGAGCGGATCACCGTGCATCCTTGCTGCGAACTGTCCGCCGTCCATGGCGGCAGCCGGCTCAGCGAGCTGACCTGGCACGACCGCGCCCGCGACCGGGACGTACGACTCGACGCGGCCGCACTGTTCCTGATGATCGGCGCGGACCCCTGCACACCCTGGCTGCACGACAGCGGCGTCGACCTCGACGCCAAGGGCTTCGTGCGCACCCACGACAGCTTCGCCACCTCGATCCCCGGGCTGTTCGCCGTCGGTGACGTGCGCGCGGACTCCGTCAAGCGGGTGGCATCGGCCGTCGGCGAGGGATCCGTGGCCATCTCCGCGGTCCACGCCTACCTCGCCAGCAAAAGGACGTTCTGACCCGAGCCTCACGGCGGACGCGGAGATCCGCCCCACGCCGCCCGTCCCGGTTGTCTCGCCGCGAGGGTCGATTGATCCGCTACGGGGCCCATGCGGCGATTCGTTCCGCGATCGCTTCGGGGGCCTCGATGTGCAGGAAGTGACCGACGTCGGGGACGACCTCCCGCGTGCGCGGGGCGGCGAACCGGTGCCGGTCGTCGGCCTTCTGGGGGAGGATGCAGTCGTCGTCGGCGCCGTGGAGCTGCAGCATGGGCACGGTGATCGGTTGAGACAGGCGGCGCGTCGCGGCGAGCATGCCGGGTCGCAGCATCTCCCGGTAGTACTTGATGGGCGCGGGCATGCTCGCCCGCAGGTGCTTGTGCAGCTCCGCCCGCAGAGCTGGATCGAGCGTGAGGCCGGGCGACCACTGGCGCCAGAGGCGGTCGATGAGGGCGAGATCGCGGGCGGTGGCCAGCCAGCCGCTTCCCGGCAGTTGAAAGAGCCCCATGTACCAGCTGCGGCTTAGCTGAGCCAGGCGTGGCCGGGTCAGGAGCGTGAGGGGGTGGGGGATGGCGAGCGTGACCGCGCGTTCGATGCGCTCCGGCGCGGTGACGCAGGTGTCGTAGGTGATCATGGCGCCCCAGTCGTGGCCGATCAACTCCACGGGTCGCCCGGGAGACCAGCGGTCGATCAGCGCGAGCACGTCGCCGGTGAGGGAGGCGAAGTCGAACGGCCCCGCGGTCGGGGACGGCGCGTAACCGCGAAGCCAGGGTGCGACGACGTGACGTCCGCGGCGGCCGAGCTCGGCGAGGAAGGGCTTCGCGGTCGGCGGATGGTCTGGGAAGCCGTGCAGGACGAGCGTCGGTCGGCCATCGGGGTCACCACCCTGCAGCGCGTGAAAGGTGCCGTGTGGCAGGTCGAAGGTGACGCGTTCGAACTCCATGGGTGTCAGCCTTTTTCCAAGAGTCGGTAGGCGAGAGATGCTGATGCCGGCTTCGGTGTCTCTGGGTGTGCCGGGTGTGCTGCGGGGTCAGCCGGGCAGCCGGTTGAGCTTGCGGATTTGGTTGTCGAAGGCGCTCGAGGGCACGATCCGGCGCAGGAGGCTGACGCGTGCGGCCATCGAGCCGGCGGTGTATCGGAGCTTGGGCTTGGCATCGGTGGCGGCCGCGACGATCACCTTCGCGACAACCTCCGGGGCGTCGGCGGTACGCAAGGCCGTGGCCAGCACGTCTCGGGCGATCTCCCGCTGCGCGGCGTAGACCGGCAGGGGAGAGTCCGGAGCCTGGCTGCTCGCCTCGAAACTCGTGCTCGTGTAGGCCGGCTCGACCAGCAGCATCCGCACGCCGTGCTCGCGAAGCTCATGGTCGACGGACTCGGCGTAGCCCTCGACCGCGTGCTTGGTGGCGGCGTAGACGGCCATGAACGGGGCGGGGATCAAACCGAGCACCGAGGCGACGTTGATCACGCGGCCACTGCCCTGGGCGCGCATGTGGGGCAGCACCGCGTTGGTCATCCGCATCAGGCCGAAGACGTTGATGTCGAAGACCTCCTTGGTCTGGGTGATCGAGCTCTCCTCGCCGGCGCCGACCGCGCCCACGCCCGCGTTGTTGACCAGGACGTCGATCCGGCCGAACCGCTTGATCACCTCCGCGACCAAGGAGCGGACCGATTCGTCGCTGGCCACGTCGAGATCGAGGAACGTCACCCCGGTCAGCGGCCCGGTCTTCGCCGCGTTGCGGCTCGTGCCGACCACCGCGAAGCCGGCGTTCACGAGGGCGAGCGCCGCCGCCCGCCCGATCCCGGAGGAGGCACCCGTCACGATGGCCACTGGGGAAGCTGTCTGCATGTCGATTCCTTAGGTTGCGAGCACGACCTCGTCGTGCCCGGTGGGGGTCGCCAGCACGGTTGTGTACTGAACTGTCAAAAATCTAGCTGGTTCTGTACTGAGTTGTCAAATACGGCGGGTCAGGATTACCTTTTGGGTATGGCGAGACCACGAAGCTTCGACCACGACCACGTTCTGCATGCCGCCGAGCGGCAGTTCCGCACCACGGGCTACAACGGCACGAGCGTCGATGACATCAGCTCCGCCACCGGCCTGGGCCGCGGCAGCCTCTACGCCGCGTTCGACGGCAAACACGGCGTGCTTTTGCAGGCGATGACCGGGTACTACGCCCGGCTGGCGCAGTTCGCGCCGATGGCGCTGACCGGACCGGACGACGGTGCCCTGGAGCGACTGCGTGGGTACTTGCTCCGCGCCGTGCACGGGGTGCCACTCGCCGCCGACGTGCCTCCTGCCTCCGACCGGGCGGCGGCGGCCTGCTTCGCCGCCAAGATGGCCATGGAGATCGGCACCTCCGACCCCGAGGTGCAACGCCTGGCCAACGACTGCTTCTCCGTGCTCACCACAGCGGTGGCCGAGTGTGTGCGAGCGGCGCAGCGCAACGGCGACATCGATCCCGACGCCGATCCCGATGACCTGGCCTACCTGCTGCTGACCATCATCCGCGGGACCGACGTCGTCGGCGCGTACGGCCACAGCCCCGCCCGCCTGACCTCGATCGCGGAAAGCGCGTTCGCATTGCTGCCTCGCCCGCACCACCGCTGAGAACGGCACAGCCGGCGGCCCAGCTCAAGTCGAGATCCACAAACAGGCCTAAGGACCCTGCTCGGCGGCTCGGCTTGCCGGGTATTTTTCGTGCCGTCGGACATCTGCGGGACCGAGGGAGCTGAACGGTGCGGATCACGGGCACTGGCCACGCGAGCATGCGGATCGACACGGGCGCCGGGAGCATTCTGTGCGACCCGTGGGTCAACCCGGCGTTCTTCGCGTCGTGGTTCCCGTTCCCCGACAACTCCCTGCTGGACTGGGAGTCGCTGGGCGAGGTCGACTACCTGTATGTCTCGCACTTGCACCGCGACCACTTCGATGCGGCGCATCTGAAGCGTTTCGTCAGTAAGAAGGCGACGGTGCTGCTGCCGGAGTATCCGACCAGTCAGCTTGAGGACGAGTTGCGTGCGCTCGGCTTCACCAGCTTCTTCAAGACCAGGAGCGACGAGGTGCACGAGCTCGACGGCGGCCTCAGGGTGATGATCCAGGCGTTGATCAGCCCTACCGACGGTCCGATCGGTGACTCGTCGTTGTGGGTGGAGCATGACGGTGTCCGGGTGCTCAATCAGAACGATGCCCGTCCGACGGACCTGTCGAGGTTCACCGAGTTGGGTCACGTGCACGCGCATATGCTGCAGTTTTCCGGGGCGATCTGGTATCCGATGGTCTACGAGCTGCCGCAGGCGGCGAAGACGGCGTTCGGTAAGCAGAAGCGTGACCGCCAGTTCGACCGCACCTGGCGCTATATCGATGATCTGAAGGCCGACCATGTCTTCCCGATCGCGGGCCCGCCGTGTTTCCTGGATGACGAGTTGTGGCAGTTCAACGACATCCATGGTGACGAGGGAAACATCTTCCCCGATCAGTCGGTGTTCCTGAGCGAGTACGCGAAGGTGGGCGGCACCAACGCCGTGGTCCTGTTGCCGGGCAGCGTCACGACGCTGGCGGCGGAGTCCATCGAGACCACGCACCCGACGGATGTGGATGAGTTCTTCGCCAACAAGAAGGCGCACCTCGAGGAGATGCGTGAGCGTAAGGCGCCGATCATCGCGGCGGAGAAGGCGTCCTGGCGGCACCCGGAGATCGACGTGCTGGGCGAGCTGAAGAAG
>NZ_QHHV01000321.1:0-15453 GCF_003947245.1 Actinoplanes sp. ATCC 53533
CCCGCGCACGGTGCGGTCGGCGCGCACCTTGACCAGCAGGAGCTCGCGCTGGACCGACTGCTGCGGGTCCAGCTCGACGATCTTCAGGACGTTCACCAGCTTGTTGAGCTGTTTGGTCACCTGCTCCAGGGGTGAGGAGTCAGCGTTGACCACGATCGTAATGCGGGAAACGTCCGGGTTCTCCGTCTCGCCCACCGCCAGCGAATCGATGTTGAAGCTGCGCCGCGAGAACAGACCCGACACCCGGGCCAGCACGCCGGGCTTGTTCTCCACGAGCACGGACAGGGTGTGCTTGTTCATACTGTTCACAGGTCGTCCTCGTCGAAGGCCGGGCGCACGTCCCGGGCGAACATGATCTCGTCGTTGCTGGTGCCGGCCGCGACCATCGGCCAGACCATGGCGTCCTTGCCGACCGTGAAGTCGATGACCACCGGCCGGTCGTTGATCTCCATGGCCGCCTTGATGGTCGCGTCCACGTCGGCCTTCGACTCGCAGCGCAGACCCACGCAGCCCAGCGCCTCGGCCAGCTTCACGAAGTCGGGGATCCGGTGCTTGTGGGTGCCCAGCTCGGTGTTGGAGTAGCGGCCCTCGTAGAACAGGGTCTGCCACTGCCGGACCATGCCCAGGTTGCCGTTGTTGATCACGGCGATCTTGACCGGGATGCCCTCCAGCGCGCAGGTGGCCAGCTCCTGGTTGGTCATCTGGAAGCAGCCGTCGCCGTCGATCGCCCACACCGCGGTGTCGGGGCGGCCGACCTTGGCGCCCATCGCGGCCGGGACCGCGTAGCCCATGGTGCCGGCGCCACCGGAGTTGAGCCAGGTGCCCGGCTTCTCGTAGGAGATGAACTGCGACGCCCACATCTGGTGCTGCCCGACGCCCGCGACGTAGATCGCATCCGGGCCGACCAGCTCGCCGATCCGCTGGATCACGTGCTGCGGGGCCAGGGTGCCGTCGGTGGGCTCGTCGTAGCCCAGCGGGTAGCGCTCGCGCAGGTCGTTGAGCTGCGCCCACCACGGCTCGTACGCCGAGGCACCGGCCGCCGTGGCCGAGACGGCCGCGATCAGCTCGTCGATGACGTGCCGGGCGTCGCCCACGATCGGGACGTCGGCGTGCCGGTTCTTACCGATCTCGGCCGGGTCGATGTCGGCGTGCACGACCTTGGCCTCCGGGGCGAACGAGTCCAGCTTGCCGGTGACCCGGTCGTCGAACCGGGCGCCGAGGGTGACCAGCAGGTCCGCCTTCTGCAGCGCGTACACGGCCGGGACCGTGCCGTGCATGCCCGGCATGCCCAGGTGCTGCGGGTGCGAGTCGGGGAACGCGCCGAGCGCCATCAGCGTGGTGACCACCGGGATGCCGGTCAGCTCGGCCAGCTTGCGCAGCCCCTCGGTGGCGCCGGCCTTGAGCACGCCGCCGCCGACGTACAGCACCGGGCGCTTGGCCGCGGCGATCAGCCGGGCGGCCTCGCGGATCTGCTTGCCGTGCGGGTGCAGCGTGGGCCGGTAGCCGGGCAGGTCCAGCGTGGGCGGCCAGGCGAACATGGTCTGCGCCTGCAGCACGTCCTTCGGGATGTCGACCAGGACCGGGCCGGGCCGGCCGGTCCCGGCCAGGTGGAACGCCTCCGCCATGATCCGCGGGATCTCGTCGGCCGTCTGGATCAGGAAGTTGTGCTTCGTGATCGGCAGCGTGATGCCCTGGATGTCCGCTTCCTGGAAGGCGTCCGTACCGATCGCGGGCCGGGGCACCTGGCCGGTGATCGCGACGATCGGCACCGAGTCCATGTAGGCGTCGGCGATCGGGGTGACCAGGTTGGTCGCGCCCGGCCCGGAGGTGGCGATGCAGACGCCGACCTTGCCGGTGGCCTGCGCATACCCGGTCGCGGCGTGGCCCGCGCCCTGCTCGTGGCGGACCAGGATGTGCCGGACCTTGGAGTCGTACAGCGGGTCGTAGGCGGGCAGGATCGCCCCACCGGGGATCCCGAACGCCACCTCGACGCCGAGCGCCTCAAGCGACCGCACGAGCGAACCGGCCCCGCTGGTGGGGGTCGGAGCCACCGTGACTACGGCCGGGGCGCCGGCCGCCGCCGCGACGGTGGCCGGGGTGGCGCGGTGGGCGAGGGTCTCGGGTGTGGGTCTCGTCATGGCGATTCAGACCTTCGTTCGGGATGGGTGAGCCTGGACTGTCCCGGAGCAACAAAAAAGGTACCTCGTGCCGAAGCACGGGACCTAGCGCACTGTCATCTCTCGTGATCGAGGGACAGTGCGCTCACATAAGTACTCGGGACGACAAGCACATGCGGTTAAGACTGCCCCATCTCACGGGGTGCGTCAACTGATCTCACATCTTGGTCACCCGTTCGCGAGCCGTCCTCGATCGCGAAGGCCGGATCGGTCGGCAGCAGCGCCCTGACCTGCCGCATTCCCGGTCCCAGCATGATCACCTGGCTGCGCGCGGGCGCGCTCGGCGGCACCGGCGGGCGGGCCCGCTGGACGGGCACCGGGCGGGCGCCGGACGAGCGCACGGTCTCCAGCAGGGCCTGGAGGTGCTCGGCGGGCACGCCCCAGCCGAACAACGATCCCTGGCCCAGCCGGCAGCCGGCCTCCTCGACGATCGCCCGCTGCGCCGGGGTGCCGATGCCCTCGGCCAGCACCTCCAGCCCGAGCCGGTGGCCCAGCCGGACGACCACGTCGACCAGCGGCGCCGCCGTGCCGGTGCGCGACTCCGGCTCCGCGACCAGCGCGTGGTCGATCTTCAGGATGTCCACCGGCAGGTTGCGCAGCTGCCCGAGCGACGAGTATCCGGCGCCGAAGTCGTCCAGCGCGATCCGCACCCCGGTGGAGCGCAGCTCGCACAGCCGGCGGATCAGCTCGTCCATGTCGGTGGCCACCGCGTGCTCGGTCACCTCGAGGACCAGCCGTTGCGGCGGCACGTGGTAGCGCTCCAGCACCTCGGCGACCTGGCCCGCGTAGTCGGCGGCGTGCAGCTCCTTGGGCGACAGGTTCACCGACACCCAGATGTCGTGGCCGCCGGCCAGCCACTGGGCGAGCTGCCGGCAGGCCTGGTCCAGCACCCAGGAGCCGATCATGCTGATCAGCCCGGACTCCTCGGCCACCGGGATGAACTCGTCCGGCCGCACCGCGCCCAGCTCGGGATGGTGCCAGCGGAGCAGCGCCTCGGCGCCGACCGGGCGCATCGACGGCAACGCGACGACCGGCTGGAAGACCAGGCGCAGCTGATCGCGTTCGATGGCGTGCCGCAGCTCGTTCTCCAGGACGCTGTGCCGGCGCAGCAACTCGTCGTAGCGCTTCTGATAGCGCTCGACCCGGTTCTTGCCGCGCTGCTTCGCGTACCGCAGGGCCAGATCGGCGTCGCGCATCAGCTCGCCGGTGTCGCCCGGCGCGAGCGAGTCGGCGACGCCGACGCTCGCGGACAGGAAGACCGAGCCGTCCTCGGTCTCGTAGGGCTCGCTCAGCACCGCCAGCAGCCGCTTGCCGGCGACCATCGCCTCCTCGGGCGTGGCCCACATCAGCACCGCGAACTCGTCGCCCCCGAGGCGCGCGGCGACGTCGCCGTCCCGCAGGCTGACCCCCAGCCGCCGGCCCACCTCGGTCAGCACGGCGTCACCGACGTCGTGCCCGCGCATGTCGTTGACGTTCTTGAAGCCGTCGAGGTCGAGGCCGACCAGCACCCGGGGTTGCCTTCTGTTTTCCGCTGCGGGTTGGCCCAGCACCCGGGCCCGCTCGCGGACCTCCGACTCCCGCAGCGCCCGGACCAGGCCGCGCCGGTTGGCCAGCCCGGTCAGCGGGTCGGTGTGCGCGAGCTCGCGGAAGTGGGCCTCCCGCTGCCGCAGCGCCACGGTGTGCCGCTTGACGTCGGCCAGGGCCAGATATTGCCGGGCGACCAGGGCGAAGCCCTCGATGCTGACCCCGAGAAAACCGAACACGTCGAAGACGCCGCCGACGGCCAGGTGATAGCCGAGCGCGCCGACCAGGGCGGACATCGGCACGAACGCGTAGCCGGTGTTGCGCTGGGTGACATCGCCGAGGACCTCGACCGGGCGGTCCGCGACCTTGACCGCGCGGGCCACCACCACCAGCCCGGCGGGCAGCAGCACGGCGCTGAGCAGCACGACGACCGGCCAGCCCCGGCAGATGCCGGCGGACAGCGCCGTCGCCGCCACCGCGACCACCGCCACCCCGGCGGCCACCCGGACCGTGATGTGTCGCGGCCGGTGAGCGTGCATGGCCAGCACGGCGGTCAGCCCGAGGGAGATCGCGGCGACGCCGGCCGGCAGCAGCATGGACAGGCAGCGCCCGGGCGTCAGGTCACCGAGCAGCCGGGTCGGCTGGGAGACCAGCACCCAGCCGACGAACCACAGCGCCGCGGCGACGACGAACCCGTCGAGCAGGTGGCGGCCCGCCGCGCCGGCGCTCTCCGCGGCGCCGGGCAGCACGAGCGTGCCGGTCAGCAGGGTGAGGGTGCCTAGCGCCATCGCGACGGCGACGGCCGAGGCCAGCTGCGCCGGGCCGTGCGCCAGGAAGAGGCTGCTCAGCAGGCCCGCCAGCGCGGCGGCGGTGGTGATCGCGGCACCCGCGGCCAGCAACAGATGGGCGCGCCGGGCGGCTCCGGTGTGTCTACGGCCGGAGTTGGCGAGCAGGGCGACAGCCGGAACCGCTACCAACAGGCTCGCCAGCCCGGCCAGCTCCAATCCGGACGGTGAGTGCACGGGGACACTCTGCCGCACCGGAGCCCGTTTCGGGAGCCGACCGATAGACCGGTTTCGAACCGCAACACATCCTCGCCGTCCCGCGCAGTGGACTGGGTATCGCCGGCACAGGTGCGGTCCTTACCGACGGTGGCAGTATGGGGGAATGCCTGAGCTGCGCTCCCGGACCTCGACCCACGGTCGGACGATGGCCGGCGCGCGCGCCCTGTGGCGCGCCACCGGCATGACCGACGACGATTTCGGCAAGCCGATCGTCGCCATTGCCAACAGTTTCACCCAGTTCGTGCCCGGCCACGTGCATCTGAAGGACATGGGCGGTCTGGTCGCCGACGCCGTATTCAAGGCCGGCGGCATCGGGCGCGAGTTCAACACGATCGCCGTGGACGACGGCATCGCCATGGGCCACGGCGGGATGCTCTATTCGCTGCCCAGCCGCGAGCTGATCGCCGACGCGGTGGAATACATGGTGAACGCGCACTGCGCCGACGCCCTGGTCTGCATCTCGAACTGCGACAAGATCACCCCGGGCATGCTGATCGCCGCGCTGCGGCTCAACATCCCCACGGTGTTCGTCTCCGGTGGCCCGATGGAGGCCGGCAAGACGGTCGCCATCGAGGGCGTGGTGCACGAGAAGCTCGACCTGGTCGACGCGATGAGCGCCAGCGCCAACGAGAACGTGACCGACGAGCAGCTGGACACCATCGAGCGGTCCGCCTGCCCCACCTGCGGTTCCTGCTCCGGCATGTTCACCGCCAACTCGATGAACTGCCTGACCGAGGCGATCGGCCTGGCCCTGCCCGGCAACGGCTCGACGCTGGCCACCCACGCCGCCCGCAAGGCCCTGTTCGAGCGGGCCGGCGAGCTGATCGTCGACATCGCGAAGCAGTACTACGAGAACGACGACGAGTCGGTGCTGCCGCGGTCGATCGCGTCGCGGGACGCCTTCGAGAACGCGGTCGCCCTGGATGTGGCGATGGGCGGCTCGACCAACACGGTGCTGCACCTGCTGGCCGCGGCCCGCGAGGCCGAGCTGGACTTCAGCGTGACGGACATCGACGCGGTGTCGCGCCGAGTGCCGTGCCTGGCCAAGGTCGCCCCGAACAGCCCGAAATACCACATGGAGGACGTCCACCGGGCCGGCGGCATCCCCGCGCTGCTCGGCGAGCTGCACAGAGGCGGCGCGCTGCGCACCAACGTGCGGTCCGTGCACTCCCCCGACCTGGAGAGCTGGCTGCAGACCTGGGACATCCGCAGCGGCAGCCCGAGCGACGTGGCGCTGGAGCTGTTCCACGCCGCGCCGGGCGGCGTCCGCACCACCCAGCCGTTCTCGACGACCAACCGCTGGGCGAGGCTCGACACGGACGCGGCCGAGGGCTGCATCCGGTCGGTCGAGCACGCGTACACGGTCGACGGCGGCCTGGCGATCCTCTTCGGCAACCTGGCCCCGGACGGCTGCGTGGTGAAGACCGCCGGCGTGGCCGAGGAGCTGTGGAAGTTCAGCGGCCCGGCCCGCGTCTTCGAGAGCCAGGACACCGCGGTCGACGGCATCCTCAGCAAGCAGGTCGTGGCCGGCGACGTGGTGGTCATCCGCTACGAGGGCCCCCGCGGCGGGCCGGGCATGCAGGAGATGCTCTATCCGACGAGCTTCCTGAAGGGCCGCGGGCTGGGCAAGTCCTGCGCGCTGATCACCGACGGCCGGTTCTCCGGCGGCACCTCGGGCCTGTCCATCGGGCACGTCTCCCCGGAGGCGGCGTCGGGCGGGCTGATCTCCCTGGTGGAGACCGGCGACGAGATCACCATCGACATCCCGGGCCGCACGATCACGCTCAACGTCTCCGACGAGGACCTGGCTCAGCGCCGGCACGTCCAGGAGCGCCGGCCGAAGCCGTACACGCCGGCCGACCGGCAGCGCCCGGTCTCGGCGGCGCTGCGCGCCTACGCCTCGATGGCAACCAGCGCCAGCGACGGCGCCTACCGCCGCGTCCCCGAATAATCCGGTACGCGGACCCGAGTAACCAGAAGCACCACCACCCGACCGGCCGCCACGCACGAAGCTCCGTGCGTGGCCGGCCGGTCGGTCGGCTTCCGGGCTGACCCCGGTGGTCGCGACCCGGGTCACGCCGCCCGAATGCCGAGCGCGACGAGCAGCTCGTCGAACGTCTCCTCGGCGAACACGTTCTCCGCCTCGAGAGCGGCCCGCACCGCCGCGCCGTCCGCCAGGAGACCGGCCTCGACGGCCCACGCCAGCCCTTGCTCGGTCACCTCCTCCGCCGTGTGCGCCAGCTCGGGAGCGCCATATTCGGCCGCCTTCTCCTGGTGCAGATAGACCCGCCAGTGCACTCCTGACGGCGCAGACGCTTCGACATCGGCGACATCACTGTCGAGGATGAAGGCGGTCAGTGCGGGCCATTCCGTCTCAGCCACCAGGATCCGCAAGGCGTCCGACAGGTCGCCGTCCAGCTGGGCGGAGCGCCACCCGCCCGGATAAGCCGACTCGTCGAGCACCTCGGCACCGCGCAGCGCCGTCAGCTCACTGAGCGGCCGATCCGACCTGGCGACCACTATCCGGCCGGTGTATCCCATCCGCTGTTCCTCCCACCCGGGCAAAGCGCCAGTGCATCACATGATCGCGTTCCCTTGTGGACGCGGGACCGCAAGGCCCTGGTCCAGGTCCGCGATGATGGGCGGACGTATGGCGCACCTATTCGTCGAGGTAGGCGTCCCAGTCGGGGACGATCGTCTGCTCGTGAAGGGTGCCAGCTTCGGCGGCCAGCCGGGACAGGATGTCATCGGCCCAGGCCAACGCCCACCGGCGGAGTTCAGCGGTCTGATCGCCGGTCAACCCGTACGCAGCGAAAGTGGCGTCGTCGCGAAGGTCGATAGCGGAGAGCCGCTCGGCAAGGTCTGCCAACGACCAGTTCGGAGTGTGCCGCGCCCCGAGGCTCTCCAGGTCGGGCCAGGCGTAGCCGGCTTTGACCGCAGCCGCGTGGACATCGATGAAGTCGCGATGCAGCGCCCGATCGGCTAACGGGCGGACCTTCAGCCCGACGGCGTCGTCGAGGGTGAGCACCGGGCCGAGCTCGAACAGCGCCGGCGGCCCGACCGCCTCCTTCAGGAGATCGACCTCGCAGACGGCGTCGCCGCGGGTCACCTCCAGCCGCGCCATCCGCGGCTTCGACTCGATGACCTGTACATCGAACCCGCTTCGCTGGAAGGCGTCGGACAAGCGATCAACGATCGTCGGGAGGTCGAGCATGGCCGAGGTGGCGAGATCCACATCCCCGGACGGGCGTTCGGTCAGCCCGTGTGCGCGGATCGCGTATCCGCCGGCGAGCATCAGGCCGAGATCTTCTCCGGCTGTGAACGCGATCTGGGCAAGCTCGCGGTGCAGGTCTTCCACGGCAGTGATCAGGCGGCTGCGAGCTCGGGGAGTTGACGCTCCCAGATGCCGATCAGCTCACGGGAGGTCAGCCGGCGCATGTTCGGCCAGTCGGCGCTGAGCAGGACGCGATTCACGTATGTGGCGATGTCGTCGCGTTGGCCGCAGTCGAGAAGGATGGAATACAGGGTCAGGCGTTGCCGCATGTCATCAACGTCGTATGACGTCGGTCCGGACCAGGCAAGCCGGTGCGGCAGATGAACGACACCGCGATCGGGTCCGCGAAACGCTTCCCAGGTCGGGATGCGGTCTTCGGCCCCGGCGTACCTCGGGGGAAGGGCATCGGTGCTCACCCACACCACTCTAGCCTCGACCATTCGTGCGTCCCGCTGCCTGGGGACACCTCGCGGGCCGGTAATTGCCTGGCCGCTGCGGGCGGCGCGCTGGGAGCATGGCGTTATGCAGCTGCGCCGCTCGTCGATGATGTGCCCCCTCGCGGGGCCGTTCGGCGTGCGCTAGTCAGACACCGAGCAAGTCCTCGCCCACGGGCGGGGACGGCTGCTCTGGGCGAGGCGGAAGAGGGAGCATGACCTTCTACGTCACCACCGCCATCCCGTACGTCAACGCGCCGCCGCACCTCGGCCACGCCCTCGAGCTCGTGCAGGCCGACGTGCTCGCCCGGCATCGCCGGTTGCGGGGCGAGGCCGTTCGGTTTCTCACCGGGACCGACGACAACGCGCTGAAGAATGTCACCGCCGCCCGGGCCGCCGGGGTTTCGCTGCGAGCGTTCGTCGGCGGCAACGGCGACCGCTTCGCCGCGCTGCGGGAGCCGCTGGAGTTGTCGTTCGACGACTTCATCCGGACCGGCTCGGATCCCCGGCACGCGCCGGGCGTGACCGCGTTGTGGCGCCGGTCCGCGCCCGACTTCTACCGGCACAGCTACACCGGTCTGTACTGCGCGGGCTGCGAGCAGTTCCTGGACGGCGCCGGCTGCGCGGAGCACCCGGCCGCGCCGGAACGGGTCGCGGAGACCAACTGGTTCTTCCGGCTCTCCCGGTACGAGCGGCGGATCCTCGGCGCGCTGGAGTCCGGGCAGGTCCGCGTCGAGCCCGCCGCCCGGCGCAACGAGGTGCTGGCCTTCATCCGCTCCGGGCTGCGGGACATCAGCGTCTCGCGGCCGGCCGCCCGGGCCGACGGCTGGGGCATCCCGGTCCCCGACGATCCGGACCAGGTCATCTACGTCTGGTGGGACGCCCTGGCGAACTACGTCACCGCCCTCGGCGACGGCGCCGACCTGCGAAGCTGGTGGCTGGCGCCGGGCGAGCGGGTGCACGTCATCGGCAAGGGCATCGTGCGGTTCCACGCCGTCTACTGGCTGGCGTTGCTGCTCTCCGCCGGGTTGCCGCTGCCCACCACGATCCTGGTGCACGACTACCTGACCGTGGACGGCGCCAAACTGTCGAAGAGCGCGGGCAACGCGGTCGATCCGGTCACGCTCGCCGACCGGTACGGCGTGGACGCGCTGCGCTGGTGGCTGCTGAGCGAGGTCGCCCCGGTCGGGGACACGGACTTCACCGTCGAGCGCCTGGTCGCCCGCGCCGACCGGGACCTGGCCAACGGCATCGGCAACCTGGTCAACCGCACGGTGAGCCTGGCACGCCGGCACGGTGCCGTGCGGGCTGCGGCCGTACCGTCGGAGCTGCCGGAGCGGATCGACGCCGCCCTGACCACCGGGGATTTTCGGGCGGCCACCGCCGCCCTGTGGGCGGAGGTCGACCGGGGCAATCGGCTCATCGAGGCCGCCCAGCCCTGGAAGCTGGCCGAGCCGGCGCCGGTGCTGGCCGAGGTGCTCGGCAGCTGCCGGGTGCTGGCCGACGAACTGCGGCCGTTCCTGCCCTCCGGCGCGGAACGGCTGCGCGCGCAACTGCGTGCCGACGGGCCGCCGCGCCCGGTGTTTCCCCGATTGGGCGCGGCGGCGTCGCAGGTCAGACCGGCCCGTCCAACCTACCCACCGCCACCCTCGACCCGGCTGAAGCCAAGTCGTTGACGCAGCGCAGCACCGGGCGGGTGGTCAGGGCCGTCGGTTCCAGTTCGGCACCGCCGCGGATGATGAACGTCGCCGACTCGCCGGGCAGCAACGTCACCCCGGCCTGGTCCGCTTCCGTCGCCGGGTCCAGGCGATCCGGTTGCAGGGTCAGGTCGCGCAGCATGTGGTGCGCGGTGATCTGCACCCGGGCGTCGGCGCCCACCGCCTCGAAGACGGCGTCGAACTTCGCCGGCGGCCAGGCGATGTCCTTGTCCTCGGCGTAGAACCACCAGGCCCGGTGCTGCTCGGCCGTGGCGACCAGCACCTCCCGCGTCGCCTCGGCGGCGACGCCGACCTCCGCGGGCAGCGCCAGCGTCGTGGCCGAGCCCGGCGCGACGGTCGCCTCGACCGTCACCTCGGCCAGCACAACCCCGTCGAGGGTACGGCGGGAGACGGTCGCCGACACCGGCCACGGCTCGCCGGAATCGTTGACCGCCACCAGGGCCGGTGCGCCGTCCCGCGGCTGCACGGTCAGCAGTCGCGGGGCGAAGGAGTGGCGCAGTGCGTACCAGAGCGGCTTCTTGCGGCCGTCGCCGTCCACCGCCGCCCAGGAGGTGACCGGCCAGCAGTCGTTGAGCTGCCACATGATCGTGCCCATGCAGAGCGGGCGCAGCGACCGGAAGTGCTCGATCCCGAGCGACAGGGCCCGGGCCTGGTTGAGCTGGGTCAGGTAGTGCCAGTCGTCGAAGTCGCGCGGCACCGGCAGGTGGGCGTCGAGGCCGCGCCGCAGCTTGGCGTCGCCGTCCGCCGCCTTCTGATGCGCCCGCATGCCCGGGGACTGGTGGGTCAGCGGCTCGTCGCTGATGGCCCGGCGCAGCGTCGCGTACGCCGGGGGCGCCTGGTAGCCGAACTCGGCGAGGAAGCGCGGCCGGTACTCGCGATACTTGGTGTAGTCGTCGGTGTTCCACACGTCCCAGATGTGCATGGTGCCGTACGCGGGATCGTTGGGATGCTTGTCGTCGCGGCCCGAGTAAGGGCTGCCCGGCCAGTACGGCCGGCTCGGGTCCTCCGCGGCGACGATGCCCGGGAGCAGGCCGAAGTAGTAGCCGGCGCCCCACGACCGGTCGCCCAGCGCCGCCTTCCAGTCCCAGTCCTCGTGGCCCCAGAGGTTCTCGTTGTTGCCGGTCCACAGCACCAGGCTGGGGTGGGCGGCGAGCCGCACCACCTGCTCGCGGGCCTCCGCCGCCAGTTCGGTGGCGAAGGGCTCCTCCTCCGGGTATGCCGCGCAGGCGAACAGGAAGTCCTGCCCCACCAGCAGGCCGAGTTCGTCGGCGAGGTCGTAGAAGTCCTCGGACTCGTACCGGCCGCCGCCCCAGATCCGCAGGTAGTTGACGTTCGCGTCGATCGCCTGGCCGAAGCGGGTCGCCAGTCGCTCGCGGGTGACCCGGTTGGCGAAGACGTCGTCGGGGATCCAGTTGACGCCGCGGACGAAGATCGGCAGGTCGTTGACGATCAGGGTGAACGCGCTGCCGTCGGCGTCCGGGGCGGTGTCGACCCGGACGTCCCGGAAACCGACCTTGCGGGTCCAGCTGTCCAGTTCACCGGCCGGCCCCGACAGGGTCACGGTCAGGTCGTAGCGGGGCTGGTCCCCGTACCCGATGGGCCACCAGAGCTCGGGATCGCGCACGGTGAGCGAGAGGACGGCCTCGTCCCCGTCGATGGTCGTCTCCACCCGCTCGCCGGCGACGGTCGCGGCGAGGGTGACCGGCCCGGCGGTGTCGCGCTGCAGGCGCACCCGCACCTCGGCGGTGCCGACGCCGTCGGCGACCGTCACCTGCGGGCGGACCTCGGCCAGCCGGGCCACCGACCAGCTCTGCAGGCCGATCTCCTGCCAGATGCCGGCGGTGACCAGCGTCGGTCCCCAGTCCCAGCCGAAGTTGCAGGCCATCTTGCGGATGAAGTTGAACGGCTCGGCGTACGCGTTCGGCCGGTCGCCGAGCCGCTCCTGCTGCGCCTCGGCATAGCTGTACGCCGAGGTGAAGTGGATCCGGAGCCGGTTCTCGCCGTCGCGCAACGCGTCCCGCACGTCGAAGCGGTAGCCGCGGTGCTGGTTGGCGGTCCGGCCCAGTTCGACGCCGTTGAGCACGACCGTGGCGACGGTGTCGAGCCCCGCGCAGACCAGGTCCGTGCGGCCGGCGCCGTGTTCGTGCTCGTGTTCCTGCTCGTGGGAGAAGACGGTCTCGTAGACCCAGTCGGTGCGCCCGATCCAGGCGAGCTTCTTCTCGTTCTCGTCCAGATAGGGGTCGTCGATCAGGCCCGCGGCGAGCAGGTCGGTGTGCACACAGCCCGGCACGGTGGCGGCGACGCTGCTCACGTCGCCGCCACTGAGTGCCCACCCGTCATGCAGGGGTTGGTACGAGGTCACAACACTCCTTTACTGGCCCGCGAGCGTCAGCTCTTGACGGCGCCTTCCATGATTCCCCGAACGATCTGCCGTCCGCCCAGCAACAACAGCAGAAGAAGCGGCACGGTGGCGACGAACGCGCCCGCGAGCACGCGGCGGAAGATGACGTAGTTGCCGCTGGCGAGGTCGGACAGCGCCACCATCGAGGTGGGGAACTCGGTGCCGTTGAGCTGGATCAGCGGCCACTGGAAGTCGTTCCAGGTCGCCACGAAGGTGAGCAGGCCCAGCACCGCCAGCGCGGGCCGGATCGCGGGCAGCACGATGCTCCAGTACACCCGCATGGTGAGCGCGCCGTCCATGCGCGCGGACTCGATCAGCTCGTCCGGTATGGCGTTCATGATGAACTGCCGCATGTAGAAGACGCCGAACGCGGTCACCAGGCCGGGGGCGATGACCGCGAGCAGCGTGCCGTTCCAGCCGAGCTTGCCCATCAGGATGTAGAGCGCTACGACGCCGAGCTGGTTGGGCACCGTCAGGGTCAGGATGACCACGATCATGAGCCCGTTGCGGCCCTTGAACCGCAGCTTGGCGAAGGCGAACCCGGCCAGCGAGCAGAAGAACAGCACCGAGGCGGTGACCACGGTCGAGACGATGAAGCTGTTGATCAGCGACGCGGTGAAGTAGACGTCCTGCATCGTGAAGACTTCGCTGAGGTTGACCAGCAGCTGCGAGCCGGGCACGACCGACGGCGGGATCTGCGCGACGGCCTCCTCGGTGCTCGACGCGATGACGAACATCCAGTAGACCGGGAAGGCCGACACCAGCAGCACGCTGGTCAGCAACAGATAGGTCCGCCAGGTGCCGCGGCTCTCCGACGGCGCCCGGGCGATCTCGGCGAGGCTCTTGCGGTGTTGCGGCCGTGCGGTCTTGGTCATGCTGGTCATTGGCGGCCTCCGCCCAGTCGATTGGTGAGCAGCGCGTTCAGGCCGGCGACGATCAAGATGATCACGAAGAGGGCCCAGGACATCGCCGCGGCGTACCCGAGGTCGAGGTTGATCCAGCCGACCTGATAGATCAGCTGCGCGATGGTCTGCCACTGCCCGTCCGAGCCGCCGCTGGCCGAAACCGGGTTGGAGTCGAAGAGCATCGGCTCGTTGAACAACTGCAGGCCACCGATGGTCGACAGCACCACCGTGAAGATCACCACCGGCTGGATCATGGGAACGGTGATCTGCCAGAGCTGGCGCTGCGGCCCGGCCCCGTCCATCGAGGCGGCCTCGTAGACGTCCTTGGGGACCGTCTGCATGGCCGACAGGTAGAGCAGCGCGTTGTAGCCGATCCACTTCCAGTTGACCATCGTGGCGATCGCCAGCCACGAGCTCCACTTGTCGGCGCGCCAGTCGATCGGGTTCTCGGCGCCGAAGCCGACCAGCGACAGGAACCAGTTGGCCATGCCGTTGTCACGAGCGAAGAACACCGAGAACAGCAGAGTCGACGCGGCGGCCGGCGTGACGTACGGCAGCAGCACACCGATCCGCCAGAAGGTGGTTCCGCGCAGCTTGCGGTTGAGCAGGTTGGCGATCATCAGCGCCAGCAGCAGCTGCGGGATCGTGGACAGGATGAAGATCCCGAAGGTGTTACCGAGCGCGTTCCAGAAGGCGTCGTCGTGGATCAGCTTGGAGAAGTTGTCGAATCCGCTCCAACCGTCCCGGGCCGGGTCGTCGAGCCGCCAGCTCCGCAACGCGACGACACCGTTGAAGATGATGGGGAACAGCCCGAACACCGCGAAGAACACGAAGAACGGGGCGATCAAGAGGTAGGGCGCCCGCTTGGTGTCGAAGCGGTAGAGCCAGGCCCGCTCTTTCTTGGGCGATTCCGACTTCGCTACGGTGTGCGTCGGCGGAGTACGGGTGAGGGTCACGGCCTTTCCTTCCAGCACGGGACGAGGCGGGGCGGCCCGCAGACCGCCCCGCCGTCATCGCTTCTCAGGCCTTGCTGGCCTTCTCCGCCGCCTTGACCGCTTCCGGCCAGGACGCGTCCGGCTGGAGCTTGCCCTGCTGCACTCGGGTGATCACGTTCTCGACGGCCACCCGGGTCGGGCCGTTCTTCTTGCCCAGATACTGCGGCTTCAGGTTCTCCGCGGTCTTGGCGAAGATCTGGCCGGTCGGGGCGTTGTTCATGAATTCCTTCTTGTAGTCCAGCACCGCGGGATCCTTGTAGAGCTCGGGCTGCGAGGGCAGGTTGCCGACGGTCTTGAAGATCTCGATCTGCTGCGCCGGCTGGACCATCCACTCGACGAACTTGTACGCCTCGTCGACGTTCTTGCCCTGCTTCGGGATGGTCCAGAACGAGCCGCCCCAGTTGCCACCGCCGCCGGGGATCGCGGCGATGTCCCACTTGCCCTTCTGGTCGGGTGCGGTCTCCTGGATGTGGCCGAGCATCCATGCGGGGCACGGCAGCGCGGCGAACTGGTCCTTCTTGAAGCCCTGGTCCCAGCCGGGCTGGAAGCTGACCAGGTTGGCGGAGATCCCCGCCTTCAGGGCCTTCATCGTGGTGTCCCAAGCGATCTTGGGGCCGGCGTCCAACTGCAGCTGGTCCTGCTCGTTGTAGAAGCCGACGGGCTGCTGGGCGAGGATCGGGTTGAACATGTCCGTGCCGGAGTCGATGAACTTCTTCCCGCCGCTGCCCTTGACGTACTTCTCGCCGGTGGCGATGAACGCGTCCCAGGTCGGCCACAGCGCCGACACGGCGTCGCGCTCGGTGGGCAGGCCGGCCGCCTTGAACAGGTCGGTGCGGTAGCACATGGCCAGGCCGCCGACATCCGTGCCGAGGCCGATCTGGGTCTTGCCGTCGGCGGACAGCGTCTGCTTCCACTTCCAGCCCAGGTACTTCGACTCGTACGAGCCGGCGCCCTTGTCCAG
>NZ_QHHV01000322.1:0-30217 GCF_003947245.1 Actinoplanes sp. ATCC 53533
GCCGCCGAGCCCCCGCGGGCTCAGCGGAAAGCCGCCACGTGGTCGGCCGCCCAAGCCGCGAACGGGCAGGGACCCCGGCCCAGCAGCCTCGCCACATCAGCGCTGACGAGCTGCTCGTCCGGCGTGGGAGTGCCGAGGATGTCCAGGGTGCCGGCCACCACCTCCGGTGGCATGAAGGCGCCCATCGCCGCCGCGGCCTCCGTGCGGGTCAGCTCCACGAACGTCACCTCTTCCCCGAGGGCGGCACCGAGCGCCGCCGCCTGGTTTCGGGGCGAGATCGCGGCGGGGCCCGTCAGCTTGTACACCTGGGTGTGGTGGTTTTCGCGTAGGGTGACCGCCGCGCAGGCTGCCAGGTCCGCCGGGTCGATCACCGGCAGGGCGACGTCCGCGAACGGCGCGGCCACCAGCCGCCGCTCGCGCGTCGCCGCCGCCGCCGCCGCCGCCGCCGCCCAGGCGTACGCGTTGGTGGCGAAGCCGCCCGACCGCAGGATCGTCCATTCCAGCCCGGAGCCGCGCACCGCCGCCTCGAACGCGCCGAGATGTGCGTGCGACGCGGCACCCGGCCGGGTCCGTACCCCCTGCGAGGACAGCAGGACCCGGCGCACGCCCGCCGCCTTCGCCGTGCCCAGCACCGCGTCCGGGTCGACCTCCGTCCCGCCGCCCGCGAGCAGCACGAACAGCGCCTCGGCGCCGTCGAGCGCGGGCCGCAGCGAATCGGCGTCGCTCAGGTCGGCCGGTACGTGCCGGACCCCGGCCGGTATCGGTGCCGGTCGCCGGGACACCGCCGTCACCCCGTTCGCCCGCCGCGGCCAGCTCGGCCACCAGCGGGCCGCCCACGTTGCCCGTTGTTCGCGTCCCTGGCGCAGTGGGGTTCCGGCGACCTGGGCAGCGTCGAGCAGGCGCGGGCCGCCTACGACCGTCACCAGGCGATCGGGGCGTAGTCCTTAAGGAAGATGCCGTAGAGGTCCTCGCCCTGCTGGCCGCGGACGATCGGGTCGTACACCCGGGCCGCGCCGTCGACCAGGTCCAGC
The DNA here is from genome assembly GCF_003947245.1 of Actinoplanes sp. ATCC 53533. Lineage (NCBI taxonomy): Bacteria > Bacillati > Actinomycetota > Actinomycetes > Micromonosporales > Micromonosporaceae > Actinoplanes > Actinoplanes sp. ATCC 53533. The sequence goes on from NZ_QHHV01000322.1 coordinate 1,032, forward strand.
GGGGCGTGGAAGCCCTCGTCCGCCAGCCGCATCTTCGTCGGGTGCGGGCGTTCGTCGGTGATCCAGCCGGTGTCGACGCTGGTCATCAGGATGCCGTCGGTGAACATCTCCTCGGCGCTGGTGCGGGTCAGCATGTTCAGCGCCGCCTTCGCCATGTTCGTGTGCGGGTGGCCCGCGCCCTTGTAGCCGCGGGCGAACACGCCCTCCATGGCGGAGACGTTGACCACGTAGCGGCGCGGGAACGGGCTCGCGGTCATCGCCGCGCGCAGCCGGCTGACCAGCACGAACGGGGCTGTCACGTTGCAGAGCTGGACCTCCAGCAGCTCCAGCGCGTCGACCTCGTGCACCTTGTCGCTCCAGCTGTTGGTCGGCGCCAGGTCGGGGACCAGCCCGCCCGCGTCGATCGCCGTCAGCGCCGCGATCCGCTCCGGGGTGGCCGAGCCGCCGGTCAGCGCCAGCGCCGTGACCGCGTGGGGACTGAACGAGGTCAGCGCCGCCGGGTGCGCCGGGGAGGCGTGGCCGCCGAGATATTCCAGCTCAGGCAGCGGGCCGTCCGGCAACGGCGCCGACTCCGCGGCCACCAGCGCCGAGTACGAGCCGGGCGAACGCCGTACCGTCTGGGCCGCGTTGTTGATCAGGATGTCCAGCGGTCCCCGGGCCGCGACCGAGTCGGCCAGCGCCACCACCTGCGCGGGGTCACGCAGGTCGATGCCGACCACCCGCAGCCGGTGCAGCCAGTCCGCGCTGTCCGGCATCGCGGCGAAGCGGCGCACGGCGTCGTTCGGGAAGCGCGTGGTGATCGTGGTGTGCGCGCCGTCGCGCAGCAGCCGCAGCGCGATGTACATGCCGATCTTGGCGCGGCCGCCGGTGAGCAGCGCCCGGCGCCCGGTCAGGTCGGTGCGGGCGTCGCGGTGGCCGTGGTTCTTCGCCGCGCACGCCGGGCAGAGCTGGTGATAGAAGGCGTCGACCCGCACGTAGCGCTGCTTGCAGATGTAGCAGCCGCGCGGCTGGCGCAGCACCCCCGCGGTCGGCGTCGTGGTCGCGGTGGCCAGCGGGATGCCGGCGGTCTCGTCGTCGATGCGGCTGGGCGCGCCCGTCGCGGTCGCGGCGGTCACGGCCCGGTCGTTCGCGAGGATCGCCTCGCGGCGGTCCTTGCGGCGGCGCAGCTTGACGGTCTTGAAAAGACCGGCTGTCGCCCGCCGTACGGCCACCGCGTCGGGGTGCTCCGGGTCGAGCTGTTCCGCCTCGGCGATGACGTCGAGGCAGAGCGCCAGGCGGTCGGCGTCGATGCCCGTGGTGCCCACGGCGTCCTGGTAACCGCCGTCCTGGTAACCGCCGTCCGGCGTGGCGGACTCGTCCATGGTCGTGGTCATGCTCATTCCCGTCCCGGTAGAACCCCAACTCTCCCGGGGCATGGTACTGACTACGCCGGGCGCACGGCTGCTCCGTGTGACCCGGCGGGCCACGATAGCCGCAGGGCCGCGACGGCGGCCGAGCGACCCGTCGGAACTGCTTCCCGCCTAGGCGGGGCGGTTGAGGAAGGCCGTGGTGTGCGCGCCGGGCTCCTCGCGCTCGGCTTCCTCGCCGCGACCGTCGTCACCCTCGTCCCGGCCTTGCTCACCGGCCGGGGTGAGGTGGCTGGACAAGTCGACGGTGGTGGGCTGACCAGCTGATCCCGGCGACCACGCCCACGGCGCCGCCGACCCGGGGGCCGGCTCGTCCAGCGTGATCCGGGACAGCGCGGGCAGCGGCGCCGAGCCGGCGATCGGGAACCCGGCGGAGGCCCGGCCGGCGACCGGGTATCCGGCGGACGCCCCGCCGGAGACCGGGGCGCTCGCCGAGAAACGCCCGGGTGACACCGGGCGGGCGGACCCGGAGAAGGGCCCGGCGGGGGAGACCGACGCGGTCCCGGAGAAAGGACCGGCGGGGGAGACCGACGCGGTCCCGGAGACCGGCGGGTCCGCGGGCGGCGGCACGAACCAGGACGCGTGCCGGGCCGCCGCGACCTCCTCCGGCCCGGTGCTGCCCTGCTCCGCCACGGACCCGGCCGGTCCAGGCGCGGACCTGGCCGGTTCAACCACGGACCCGGCCGGTTCAACCACTGACCTGGCCGGTTCAACCACTGACCTGGCCGGTTCAACCACTGACCTGGCTGGTTCAACCACTGACCTGGCTGGTTCAACCACGGACCCGGCCGGTTCAACCACTGACCTGGCCGGTCCAACCACGGACCCGGCCGGCTCCGGCGCGGACCCGGCCGGCTCGGCCAAGGACCGGGCCGGCTCCGGCGCCGCGTGCCGGCCCACCGAGACCCGTCGGGAACAGTTCCTCGTCCTCGTATTCCTGGAGCCCGGCGCGTTCCTGCAGTCGCCGCAGCGGCCCCGGCGCCCACCAGGCCGCGTCGCCCATGAGCTTCAGCACCGCCGGCACCAGCAGCATGCGGACCACCGTCGCGTCCAGGAACAGCGCCACGATCATGCCCACGCCGATGAAGCGCATCGTCGTCACCGACGACAGCGCGAAGGCCCCGGTCACCACGATCAGCAGGATCGCCGCCGCGCTGATCACCCGGCCGGTGCGGGCCAGGCCGGTGGTCACCGCCTCCGCGGTCGAGGCGCCCCGGGTGCGGGCCTCGACCATCCGGGAGAGCAGGAAGACCTCGTAGTCGGTGGACAGGCCGAAGACCACGGCCGCCATCAGCACCACGATGCCGGCCTCGGCCGGGGCCGGCGTGACGCGCAGCAGCTCCGCGCCGTGGCCGTCCTGGAAGATCCAGACCAGGATGCCGAAGGTCGCGCTCAGGCTCAGCGCGCTCAGCACCACCGCCTTGACCGGCAGCAGGATCGAGCCGAAGGCCAGGAACATCAGCACCAGCGTCGCGCCGACCAGCAGCGCGATCATCAGCGGCAGCTGGTCCGCGGTCGCCCGCAGGCTGTCGACGTTGCGCGCCGTCGTGCCGCCGACCAGCACCTCCGTGCCCGCCGGCGCCGGCCGGGCGCGGATGTCGCCGACCGCGTCGCGAGCCGCGGGGCTGAACGGGTCCGTGCCGATCAGGGTGGCCGTGTAGAGCAGGACCGCGCCGCCGCTGCCCGCCGGGGTGACCGCGGCGACGCCCGGGATCGTCTTCAGCTCGTCCGCGAACGCCGTGCCGGCCGCTGCCGCCGGCGCGGCACCGCCCGTGCCGCGCAGCACCACCTGGATGCCCACGCTGCTCAGCGCCGGGAAGTCGGTCTTGAGGGTCTCGATCGCCTGCCGCGCCGGGTTGCCCGCCGGCAGGATCCGCTCGTCGTTCTCGCCGAACCGCACGCCGGTGATCGGCGCGGCCAGCACCAGCAGGCCGGCCAGGATCGGCAGGGCGACCAGCACCGGGCGGCGCAGCACCACGCCGGCCAGCCGGGCCCAGCCGGTGCCGGCCGGGCGCGCGCCGCGGCGCCGCGGCAGCCGCACCGGCAGCTTGTCGACGCGCGGGCCGAGGACCGCGAGCAGGGCGGGCAGCAGCGTCAGCGACAGGATCGCGGCCAGCGCCACGGCGGCGAGGCCGCCGTAGGCGAGCGACTTGAGGAAGCCCTGCGGGAACAGCATCAGGCCGGCCAGCGCGATCATCAGCAGCGTCGCGGAGAAGACCACGGTGCGCCCGGCGGTCGCGACGGTGCGGGCGACTGCCTCGGCCGGCGTACGCCCGAAGCCCTGCTCCTCCCGGAACCGCCCGACCATGAACAGCCCGTAGTCGATCGCCATGCCGAGGCCGAGCAGGCTGGCCACGTTGACCGCGAACGAGTTGACGTCGCTGCCGTAGGCGATCGCGTGCAGCACGCCCAGCGAGCCCAGCACCGCGCACCCGCCGACCAGCACCGGCAGCGACGCGGCGACCAGCGAGCCGAAGATGATCAGCAGCAGGATCAGCACGATCGGCAGCGACACCGCCTCGGCGAACGCCAGGTCCTCGGTCGACAGGGTGGCCGACGCGTCACCGAGCACGGCGCCGCCCGCGACCCGCACGGTCGTCCCGTCGACCGACAGCCTGTCGTCGATCGCCCGGTATGCCTCGAGCTTCTCGCCCTCGTCGGCACCGGCCAGGGTCAGCACGGCGACGGCGCGCGAGCCGTCGGCGGACCGGTACTGCGCGATCTTGTCCGGCCAGTACGACGCGACCGCCGTGACCGACGACGGCGGCAGGGCGCCCAGCCGGGCCTGCACCCGCCGGCCGAGCCCGGCGTCGTCGATGCCGCCGGTCACCGGCGTGTAGATCACGATGACGTCGCCGCCCTGGGCGCCCAGCTCGTCGTGGACGACCTCGGCGGCCCGGGTCGACTCGCTGCCCGGGTCGTTGTAGCCGCCCTCGGTCAGCTGGCCGAAGACGCCCAGCCCCCACACCCCGGCCGCGGCGACCGCCACGAGCGTGCACACCAGCACCGGCCACCGGAACCGGGCCACCCATGATCCCCAGGCGGCGAACACCAAGATCCCCTCCACAACCCGCGTTCCCGACGGAGCGCCCGGCCCCCCACCCGCGGGTGGACCGGCTCACCCTCACCGCAGTGTCGCCGCCTCGAGCGCGACGCCGCCGCAATTCTGGCTGAACGCCTCCTCGGTGATCCAGCTTAGGTTGATCTTGCCGTTCTTCGGCGCCCGGTAGGTGATCACGAAGACCGCCGTGTCCAGGTTGTTGGTGCGTTCCTCGAACGTGGCGCTGGCCGCGGCCGTGCCGGTGGACAGCCGCGCGGTCAGCTTGCCGCGGCCGGCCAGCGCGCCCACGTAGAGCCGCAGGGTGCGGGTCGCCGTGCCGGCCGGGGCCGAGACGGTGAAGCCGTTGCCCTTGCCGCAGGTGCGGATCCCGGTCGGGGTGCCGTCGCTGTTGCTCACCGGTGAGCCGCCGCTCCAGCTGAACACCTGCCGGCTCAGGGCGTGCCGGAACCGGGGCGCGGTCGGCGCGCCCTCGAGGATCTGGAAGTCACCGTCGCCGCGGCGCTCCAGCGAGAAGGTGCTCTGCTCACCCCAGTGCACCCAGTCGCGGCTGCCCTCGCCGGACAGATCCACCCGGGCCGGCACGTCGTTGCGGGACACCTTGACCGAGCCCTGGTCCGGCGGGGCCTTGGACTTCGACGGCGACGGCCGTGCCGTGCGGGACCTCGGCGGGGTGGTGGACGGGGTGGCGGCCGGCGACGTCCCCGCGTCGGAGGCGCTGGGCAGCGGGATCGGGATCTGTTCACCCGGGTTGAGCGGCACGTCACCGAGCGCCGGCGGCTGCACCGGCGGGATCGCCCGCTGGTCGTCGTCGACCATCGCGCGGCTGATGATGAGGCCGAAGGCCACCACGATCAGCACGCCCGCGAGGATGACCGCGGCGGGCATGAGGAACTCGCCCAGCCGGCGCTGCCGGGCGTCGAGCAGTTGCGGTGGCACGGCCGCCCGTTGGCGGCCGGTGGTGCGATAGCCATAGCTGGAGCGCGGGGGCGACCCGGCCGGATAGGGCCTGCGGGGCCCCAGATCGGACGGGCGTCCCTCTGACTCAGGCTGGCGACCTGTCGTACGGCCGTCGTCCGGCAACCGACCCTCCCCGGTCGTTCGCGGGCGCGCGCCGACCACCGGTGGCGGCCGGGCGGTTTGTCCCGAGTGCTGTGCTGCATGAGTCGGTGCTGGTGATGTTGGGGAAGTACACGGTCTCACCTCTGTGAGTGACGGAAAAGAGCGAAATGAGTAACCGAACCATCCGGTTGATCACCCCCATCGGCGGTTTGATCATCGGGTCCGGCGGTTCGGTGGAGGTTCGCCGGGGCCCGGCGACCGGCGGCGAGTACGGTGTCCGGAGTCTCGCAGCATGTCCCATCCGACAGGAGAGTCCGAATCCGATGAGCATGACCGTCCAGGACAAGACCGGTACGAATCGCCGGGGCCAGGCCCTGACCGGCGCCTTCGCGGGCGTGGCCGTGATCGCGGTCCTGGTCGCGGTGTACGTCGGCATCCAGGTCTCCGACGACGAGCAGCAGCCCGCCGCCTCGGCCTACGCCGCGGCCTCCGCCGACCCGGGCGCGACGGCGCCCGCCGCGCCCGCCGAGCCCGCGCCCAGCCAGCCGGCCCAGCCACCGGCCGCCCAGACCCCGCTGGACCCGGCGCTGCAGACGGCGCCGGTGGTCAAGGCCGGCAAGGGCAAGGTCGCCAAGCTCAAGGTCACCGAGATCGTGGCTGGCAAGGGCCCGAAGCTGCAGGCCGGGCAGACCATCCAGGCCAACTACGTCGGCGTGACATACCTCGACGGCAAGGAGTTCGACTCGTCCTGGAAGACCGGCCAGCCCGCCCAGTTCCCGGTCGGCGCCGGCCAGCTCATCGAGGGCTGGGACAAGGGCCTGGTCGGCGTCGCGGTCGGCAGCCGGGTCCAGCTCGACATCCCCGCCGCGATGGCCTACGGCGACCCGGCACCCCAGGGCCGCCCCAGCGGCGACCTGCGCTTCGTGGTCGACGTGCTGGCGGCCCAGTAGCTCAGAGCTCCGGCACGATCACGTCCACCTGACGGGGGCGGCCCGCGGCGACGGGCCGCTCCTCGACGGTGTATTTCAGGTCCCGCAGCGCGGCCAGCAGGTCATCCACCGAGGCCGGCCGCGCGTCCGCCTCCGCCAGCGAGCGCACCAGCCGGCCCTTGGTGGCCTTGTTGAAGTGGCTCACCACGGACCGGCGCGGCACGCCGTCGACGATCCGCTCGTGCAGCACCCGCATCGTGGCGGTGCGCCCGGCGGCGGCGCCCGCCGGCGCCCACATCGCCGCGTAGGCGCCGGACCGCAGATCCAGCACCGGGCCGTCGGCGGCCGCGCGGTCCAGCGCGGGGCCGAGCGCCTTCTTCCAGTACGGCGTCAGCCCGCCGAGCACCGGCAGCGTGACCCCGACCGAGCACCGGTACGCGGGGATGCGGTCGGTCAGCCGCAGCACTCCCCACAGCCCGGAGAAGACCACCGCCCGCTCGTCCAGCCACGCCCGGGCGCCCGGTGCCAGCCCGGCCGGGTCGAGCGCCTCGTAGAGCACCCCGGTGTAGACCTGCGCGGCGGGCGCGGCCGGTGCCGTGCGCAACCCGGCGTTGCGGGCGACCTCGCCGTGCTGGCCGGCGCTGAGCCCGAGCACCGCCAGCGCGCCGGCGACCCCGCGGGCGCTGGTGCGGCTGGTCAGCGCGACGAGCTTGGCCAGCACCCGGCGCCGGGCCGGGGCGAGCCGGGGGAGCCAGAGGTCCGCGGGATCGGCCGGTGCGCCGGTGACCGGTGCGGTCTTGCCCTCGGACGGCGGCAGCAGGATGAGCACGCCGCGAGGTTACCCGCGCGCCGGCCACGCCGGGACAGCCGCCCCGGCCGGTCCGCCCGGCCCGGTCAGGAAGCCGATGGCACGGTGATCGTCGTGCGGACCGTCGCCTGGTCGATCTCGCTGACCCGGACGGTGAAGCTGATCTCGTACGTGCCGGGCAGCGGGAACGTCAGCGCGCCGATCGCGTCGTTGCGCGGGGTCAGCGGCAGCATCGGCGTGGACACCGGTTCCAGGTCCTGGCCCCGCAGCCGGGCGGTGACGGTCCACTCCGCGGCCGGCAGCGGCTTGCCCTGCGGCGTGTAGGTGAAGCCGTGCACGGTGTTGCTCTCGCCCAGTTCCACCGGATAGACGGAGAACTGCAGCGTGAACAGCTCCGAGGTGAGCGTCTGCGAGACGCCCTTCTCCGTGCTCGCGGCCTGCTCGCCGGCGGCGCTGCGGCCCGGGGTGACCTGCACCAGCACGGCGCTGAGCCCCAGCACCAGCACGGTCGCGGCGATCTCGGTGCCGACCGTACGGCGCAGCCGGGTCACCCCGCCGGTCAGCACCTGGGCCCGCTGCACGAGCCGCCGCGCGAAGGCCGCCGCCACCAGCACCCCGGCCAGGATCGCGACCTTGGCCAGCACGATCCGGCCGTACCCGGTGCCCCACAGCGCGCCGATCGTGCCGACCTGGACCACCGCCTGCACCATGCCGGCGCCGACCAGCCAGACGACGGCCAGCGCGGCCCACCGCGACCAGGCCGGCAGGATCACGCCGAGCACCCGTGGGTGCGCGCCGCGCAGCAGGAACACCGCGAGGGTGACCAGGCCGCCCAGCCAGACCGCCATCGCGGCCAGGTGCACCACGTCGGCGGCCACGATCGCCGCGGTCAGCGGCGACTCGGCGGCGTGCCCGGTCAGCGGCCAGGTGGTCAGCCCGGCGGCGGCCAGGGTCAGCAGGGCCGCGCTGTGCCACCGCTTGCGGGCGCTGGGCCAGCGCTTGGCGGTGCCGTGCAGCACCGGCGGCAACAGGGCGGCGACCGCGGCGAGCACGGCCAGCCGGGCGAGCAGGGTGACCCCGAACGGGCTGGCCAGCACGTCGGCGAGCTCGGTGACCGAGACGTCCCACAACGGCGCGCCGCTGCTGTTCGGCGCCTGGGTCCAGAGCGCGCCCAGCGTCGACGCGGCGGTGCCGATCAGCCCGGCGCGGACCAGCACGATCGGCCCGCGGCGCGCCAGCCGGCGGGGCCAGAGCAGGGCCAGCAGCAGGGCGGGGCCGAGGATCAGCGTCAGTCCGGCGTACCCGATGAATTTGATCGTGGGGACCGCCGCCGTGACCGACGGGTGCACGCTGCCCGGGTCGATGTCCGGCGGCCGCGCCGAGGGCGCGCCGACCGAGAAGGTCATCGCTCCGCCGACCGGGTGGCTGTCGCCGGAGATGATCCGGTAGCTGACCAGGTACGTGCCCAGCGGCTGGTCCGCGCGCCGGACCTGGATGCGCAGCGTCGACCCGGTCGCGGTCACCTCGCCGGTGATCCGCTTGCCGTCCGGCGACAGCACCTGGGTGCGGTCCGGCACCGGGGTGATGCCCTCGGTGAAGGTCACCGTGATCTCACTCGGCGCACTCGACACGACGCTGCCGGGCTCCGGCGTCGCCGTCGTCATCGCGGCGTGCGCGCTGGCCGGCGCCGCCGGTAGCAGCAGCAGAGAACTCAGAACGATCATGGCCACGATGAGCACGCGCACGATCCGCGGCCCCCCAGCCGCTGCAGCCATTGTCACGGTAGGTAGTTCGGATCACCGGGCGGAAAGGTTCAATCCGCGCGCGGCGGCTTACCGATCTCCGCGCCGGGTATCTCGCGGCGATACGATCCCGGGCAGGTCCATGCCCTCAAGGAGGCTCCTCGATGTCCGTGCATTCCCGCGCCGGCACTCCCGCCGATTCCCGCGACACCATCGACGTGCCCCGGGTGGTCCTCAGCTACTACACCGGTCACCCCGATCCCGGCGTCGCCGAGCAGCGCGTGGCCTTCGGCACCTCCGGGCACCGCGGCTCCAGCCTGCGGACCGCCTTCAACGAGGACCACATCCTCGCCACCAGCCAGGCCATCGTCGAATACCGCCGGGACCAGGGCACCGACGGCCCGCTCTACCTGGTGCGCGACACGCACGCGCTGAGCGAGCCGGCGATGATCTCCGCGCTGGAGGTCTTCGCGGCCAACGACGTGACGGTGCTGATCGACAGCCGCGACGGCTACACGCCGACGCCGGCGCTCTCGCACGCGATCCTCGCCTACAACAAGGGCCGCACGTCCGGCCTGGCCGACGGCGTGGTCGTCACCCCGTCGCACAACCCGCCGGACGACGGCGGTTTCAAATACAACCCGCCGCACGGCGGCCCGGCCGACACCGACGCCACCAAGTGGATCCAGGACCGGGCGAACGTGCTGATCGCGGGCGGCCTCCAGGAGGTGCGCCGGGTGCCGGCCACCCGGGCCCGCGCCTCGGAGCTGGTCTCCGGCTACGACTACCTGGCCGGCTACGTCGACGACCTGGGCTCGGTCATCGACATGGCGGCGATCCGCGCGGCCGGCATCCGGATCGGCGCGGACCCGCTGGGCGGCGCCAGCGTCGCCTACTGGGGCGAGATCGGCTCCCGGTACGGGCTGGACCTGACCGTGGTGAACCCGGACGTCGACCCGACCTTCGGCTTCATGACGCTGGACTGGGACGGCAAGATCCGGATGGACTGCTCGTCGCCGTACGCGATGGCCTCGCTGATCGCGCAGAAGGACCGGTTCCAGCTCGCCACCGGCAACGACGCCGACGCCGACCGGCACGGCATCGTCACCCCCGACGGCGGCCTGATGAACCCGAACCACTACCTGGCGGTGGCGATCTCGTACCTGTTCCGGGTCCGCACCGACTGGCCGGCCGCGGCGGCGATCGGCAAGACGCTGGTCTCGTCGTCGATGATCGACCGGGTCGCCGCCGACCTGGGCCGCAAGCTCGACGAGGTGCCGGTCGGCTTCAAGTGGTTCGTGCCGGGTCTGCTGGACGGCTCGGTCGGCTTCGGCGGCGAGGAGAGCGCGGGCGCGTCGTTCCTGCGCCGCGACGGCAGCCCGTGGACCACCGACAAGGACGGCATCCTGCTCGACCTGCTCGCCTCCGAGATCGTGGCGACGACCGGCCGCACCCCGAGCGAGCACTACCGCGACCTGACCGCGAAGTTCGGCGACCCGGCGTACGCCCGCGTCGACGCCCCGGCGACCCGCGACGAGAAGGCGATCCTGGCGAAGCTGTCGCCGTCGCAGGTCACCGCGAAGGAACTGGACGGCGAGCCGATCACGGCGGTGCTGACGGCGGCGCCGGGCAACAACGCGCCGATCGGCGGGCTGAAGGTGACGACGGAGTCGGGCTGGTTCGCGGCCCGCCCGTCCGGCACCGAGGACGTCTACAAGATCTACGCGGAGTCGTTCAAGGGACCGGACCACCTGGCCACCATCCAGGAGGAGGCCCGCGCGGTCGTCGCGGCGGCCCTGAAGGGCTAACCCGCCGCCGGCGTCCGACCGCGGTAGCGGAGGACGAGCCAGACGGCCCAGCCGGTGCCGACGATGAAACCGAGGCTGACGATGCGGTAGAGCAGGACGGCGGCGATGGCGGCGCTGGACGGCAGCCCGCTGGTGACGAGCCCGAGCACCAGCGCGCTGTCGATGACACCCAGGCCGCCGGGGACGACCGGCAGGAGGCTGCCGGCCGCCATGCCCGCACAGTAGGTGATCAGCAACTGGGTCGCGGTGACGGCGGTAGCGCCCACGGCCATGCAGCACATCCACAGGCAGAGCGCGTCCAGCAGCCAGTTGGCGACCGCGTAGCCGCCGGCGCCCGCCACGTGGACCGGGCGCAGCCGCACCGCCCGCAGCTGGGCCAGGAATCCGGCGACCGGCGCCGATCCCGGGCGCAGCCGCCCGACGGCCCGGTCGGCGGCACCGGCCGCGCGCTCCAGGGCGGTCGGGTGGCGGATCAGGCGCCGGACGGCGAAGCCGGCGGCGAGCACCAGCCCGACCTCGAGGGCGAACACCGGCCAGCTCGGCCAGCCGTTCGCGGCGATCCCGCCGGCGACGCCGAGCAGCGCCAGCGCCGCCGCGGACATGCCGCCGCTCAACGCGATGCACCAGGTGGCGGCGCCGGGCGAGGCACCGAAGCGACGCATCTGCTGATAGTTGAAGCTCGTCGAGAACGCCGGGCCGCCGGGCAGGGTGGCGCTCAGCGAATGGGCGGCGTAGGCCAGCGAGACGTGCTGCATCAGCGAGGCGTGGGTGCCGGCCGACCGCAACAGCCGCCGCTGCATCCGCGCGTAGGCCCGCATGGACGCCGTCTCCACCAGCACCGCGGCGAACAGCCACCCCGGGTGCGGCGTGCGGAACTGCGAGAACGCCGCCGCCAGCGCCGGCCACCCCACCACGAGTTCGGCACCGAGCACGGCCAGCACGGCCGCTACCACGGCCATCCGCCAGTGCCGGCGAAACCAGCCGCGCCGGGAGACCGGCGCCAGCACGGCGGCATGGTCGGTGCTCACCATCTGGTCCTCCTTTCGCGGGGGTGGGCCGCCGCCGCGGGGCACGGCGGCGGCCCGGAAGAGCACAGAACCGCTAGACCGGTACGCGTTCCGCGACGTGGCCGGGTTCGCCGCCCTCGTCGGCGAGCGCCTGGCTCTCGCCGGTCTCGGTTCCGCTGGTGAACGCGGTGGCTTGCCCGGCGGGTGCCGCGTTCTTACTGGCGTGTGCGGTGCCGTCGCCGGCGTATACCGTGGCCTTGTCTTTACTGGCGGGTGCTGTGTCTTTGCCGGCGGGTGTCGTGCCTTCGCTGGCGGGTGCTGTGTCTTTGCCGGCGGGTGTCGTGCCTTCGCTGGCGGGGGGCGTGTCGAGGAGGTGGCGCAGTTTCTCGCCCTCGACGTCGACGTCGGGCAGGATCCGGTCGAGCCAGGCCGGCAGCCACCAGGCGGCGCGGCCGAACAGGGTCATGACCGCGGGCACGATGGTCATCCGGACGACGATGGCGTCGAAGAGCACCGCGATGCCGAGCGCGAAGCCGATCGACTTGACGATCGGATCGGGCGCGAGGACGAAGCCGGCGAAGACGCTGATCATGATGATCGCGGCGGCGGTGACCACCCGGGCGCCGTGGCCGAAGCCGGTGATGACCGCCTGGCGGGCGTCGGCGCCCTGCACGAAGTCCTCCCGCATCCGGGTGACCAGGAAGACCTGGTAGTCCATGGCGAGGCCGAACACGATGCCGACGAGGAAGATCGGCAGGAAGCTGATGACCGGTCCGGTCTGCTCCAGGCCGATCAGGTCGGCGGCCCAGCCCCACTGGAAGACCGCCACGACGGCGCCGAAGGTGGCCGCGACGCTGAGCAGGAAGCCGACGGTGGCCTTCAGGGGCACCAGCAGCGACCGGAACACCAGCGTGAGCAGGGCGAACGCCAGGCCGACCACGATCGCGAGGTAGGGCAGCAGCGCGTCGCCGAGCTTGGCGGAGATGTCGATGTTGATGGCGGTCAGGCCGGTGACGCCGACGGTGGCGCCGGGCACGTCGCCGCTGTGCCGGCGGATCGCGTGCACCAGGTCCTTGGTGGCGTCGTCGCCGGGACCGCTGCGCGGGATGACGGTCAGCAACGCGGTGTCCCCGGCGGCGTTGACCACCGGCGGGGTGACCGCGGCGACGTCGTCGAGGCCCCGGATGAGCCCCGCCGCCCGGGCCGCGGCCGCCTCGGCCGATCCGGCGCCGGCGTCGACCACGACGGTCAGCGGCGCGTTGAAGCCGGCCCCGAACCCGCCGGCGAGCAGGTCGTAGGCCTTGCGCTGGGTGCTGGCGGGTGCGGCGGTGCCGTCGTCGGGCATGCCGAGGTGCAGATCGAGCGCGGGGATCGCGACCACGCCGAGCCCGACGACGCCGATCAGCAGCGCGGCGACCGGACGGCGGGCGATCAGGCGGGCCCACCGGACACCGAACGCGGGCCGGGCCTGCGACCCCCGCTGACGCCCCCCGGTGATCCGCCGGCCGGCGAAGCCCAGCATCGCCGGCAGCAGGGTCAGCGCGATGATCACGGCGACGGTGACCGTGCCGGCGGCGGCCAGGCCCATCTGGGTCAGGAACGGAACGCCGACGACGAGCAGCGCGGCCAGCGCGATCACTACGGTGAGACCGGCGAAGACGACCGCCGAGCCGGCGGTGCCGACCGCCCGGCCGGCGGCCTCCTCCGGGTCGCGGCCGGCGGCCAGCTCGTTGCGGTACCGGGAGACGATGAACAGCGCGTAGTCGATCGCGACCGCCAGGCCGAGCATCAGGGCGAGGGTCGGCGTGGTCGAGGAGAGCGTGAGGAAACCGGTCGCGGCGGTGATCGCGCAGACGCTGATCACGATGCCGAGCAACGCGGTGAGCAGCGGCAGCCCGGCCGCCACCAGGGAGCCGAAGGTGATCACCAGCACCACGGCCGCGACAGCCACGCCGATGACCTCGGTCAGGCTGTTCTCGGACTGCACCTGCAGCACATCGCCGCCGACCTCCACGGTCAGGCCGCCCGCGCGCGCCCGGTCGACCACGCCGGTCAACGCGTCGCGGGACGCGGCGGTCACCTCCGGTGCCGGCACGCCGTAGCTCGCCTGGACGAACCCGACCGCGCCGGCCTCGTTCACCGCACCGCCGGTGAACGGGTCGCTCACCGAGGTCACCTGCGGCGCCTGCCGCAACTGGGCGACGGCGCTGGAGACAACCGCCCGGAACTCCGGCTCGGTGAGCTTGCGCCCGGCCGGCGCGGCGAACACCATCCGCGCCGAGGCTCCGCCGGCGGAGGCCTGCGGGAACCGCTCGGTGAGCAGGTCGATGGCCTCCTGCGAAGGCGTACCCGGAATGCTGAACGCGTCCGAGGTCGGCTTGGACAGGGTGGCGGCGCCGGTCAGCGCGGCAGCGAGGACCGCCATCCACAGGGCGGTGACCAGCCACCGTCGGCGGAACGCGAACCGGCCCAGCCGATACAGAAACGTGGCCATCGGAATCTCCTGTCCAAGGGCGTACGGGACCGCACTCACCATCGGTTGTGAACGGCCGCAGCTTCGGCTACAGGCGGGACAATCCGGTGTTCCCGGCTCTTCAGCCCCGCGCCGCGCAACTCCAACGCCACGAGTCCCTCCACGGCCGCCGCGTCACCCCGGCGCCACGCACCCGCGATATCCGGGCTCAGCTCGGAGAGCTCCCGGAGCGGCCGGGTGGCCAGCGCCCGCAGCGCCAGCAGGTCACGCCCGGCGGCACTCTCCCGCAGGGAACGCGCTGTGGCGCGCCTGCGAACGCCACGGATCCGCGCGGGCAGCCAGCCCAGAAGAACGAGCCCGATCGGCACGATCAGCAGCAGCACCGGGAGCAGCACGGCGAGATCATGGACGAAGTCCTGTTCCCGGCTCCCGGCGCCGGCGGCCGCACGCGCGGCGTCCGCGGCCCTGGCCAGCGGTTCCGCGACCCCGCCGCCCACCAGCGGCAGTCCATCGATCCGGCTGCCGGCATCGCGCAGACTGTCGGCCAGGGAGCCGCCGAACTTCTCCAGTTGCAGGCCGGGAGCGGCGAGCCTGCCCACCAGGTCATGCAGCCAGAAGGCGGCCCGGATCCAGACGTACGTCCAAAGCAGCACCACCAGATCGGCGGCGACCTGGCGCACGATGACAACTGAGCGTTCCGCATAGATTCTCATAACGCGGAAACGATCTCCCGCCGGCCGGATCCAGCGCATCGCCCGTACGCAGGCACCGACCTACCGCAGTCGCAGTACCGTCCGCGTGGCGGTGGCGCCGAGATCGCTAGGCTGGCCGGGTGACCCCCCGCGTAGCGGTCGGCCGGCAAGCTCGCTTTGACACCGCGGCGGGGTTTCTCGCGTCGCGCACCGACTCCCAGCTGGCGGCGCTCCTCCGGGATGCCCCGGCCGGCACCGTCGGTGTGGGTGGCGGCTCGGCGACGCTCGCCGTCGACGGCATGCCGGTGTTCGCCAAGCGCATTCCGTTGACCGATCGAGAAGTGGACCGCCCGCACTGCACCGCGAACCTGTTCGAACTCCCGATCCACTGCCACTACGGCGTCGGCGGCCCAGGCTTCGGCGCCTGGCGCGAACTGGCCGCCAACCGGATCGTCACCGAGGGGGTGCTGGCGGGCGAGACGGCGTCCTTTCCGCTGCTCTATCACTGGCGGGTGCTGCCGGGCCGTCCGCCGGTCGCCGCCGAGCACGAGGACCCCGACGCCGTCGTCGCCGCGCTGGGCGGATCGCCCGCGGTGCGCCTCCGCCTCGAGGCGCTCGCCGCCGCGTCGTGGAGCCTTGTGCTGTTCCTCGAGCACATCCCCTACCCGCTGCTCGATTGGCTCCGCCAGGATCCGGTGGGCAGGGCCGAGGCAACCGAGCGACAGCTGTCCGAGATCGTGGCATTCCTGAGCGACCGCGAACTGCTGCACCTGGACGGGCACCTCGGCAACATGCTCACCGACGGCGAGCGGATCTACCTCGCCGACTTCGGGCTCGCCACGTCCCCGCGCTTCGACCTGTCGGACGCCGAGCGGAGCTTCGTCGAGCGCAACGCCGCCCACGATGCCGGATACGCCGCGATGACCCTGACGAATTGGCTGGTCACCGCCGTGTGCGGCGTGCCGGTGCCGGCGCGCGGCGGTCCGGTCGCGCGCAATGAGTACGTGAGACGGTGCGCGACCGGCCGCGTCCCCGAGGAGGTGCCCCCGACCATCGCCCGGATTCTCGCCCGGCAGGCGCCGGCCGCCGCGACCATGAACGACTTCTACTGGAGGTTGTTCGGCGGCGAGGTGACCACGCTCTTTCCGGGTCTGTGAAGCCGGCGGCCGGCGGGAAGGGAGTGGATCAGGAGTTGGGGCGGACCAGGCCGAGGTCGTAGGCGGCGATCGTCGCCTGCACCCGGTCGCGGACGCCCAGCTTGGCCAGCAGGGCGTTGACGTGCACCTTCACCGTGCCGGTGGTGATGCCCAGGGCCGCGCCGATCTCCGCGTTGGACAGGCCGGTGGCGACGCTGACCAGCACCTCACGCTCGCGCGGGGTGAGCCCGTCCAGCCGCCGGCCGGGCTCGGCCGGACCGGCCAGCCCGCCGCTGGCGAAGGCGTCGATCAGCCGCCGGGTGACGGCGGGACTGAGCATGGCCTCGCCGTCGGCGACGACCCGGATGGCGGCGATCAGGTCGGCGGGCAGCACGTCCTTGAGCACGAACCCGGCGGCACCGGCCCGCAGCGCCTCGTAGACATAGCGGTCCTGATGGAACGTCGTCAGGACGAGCACCCTGGTCTCCGGCGCCGCGGCGGTCAGCAGCGCGGTGGCGGTCAGACCGTCCATGCCGGGCATCCGGATGTCCATGAGCACCACATCGGGCCGCACCCGCGCGGCGAGATCGAGCGCGGACTGCCCGTCGGCGGCCTCCCCGACAACATCGAGCCCTTCCTCGGCGTCGACGATCGCGGCGATCCCGGCGCGCACCATGAGCTGGTCGTCGACGACCATCACCCGGACGGCGATGACGCCACCTCCTTGTCGTCCCCGGCCGGCGTTTCCGGCCGCTCTCCGGCAGGCATGATCCCAGCCCGAGATCCGTCCCCACCCGCCGACCCGTCCCCACCCGCCGTGCTGTCTCTGCTGGCCGAGCTGTCTCTGCTGGCCGTGCTGTCTCTGCTGGCCGTGCTGTCTCTGCTGGCCGTGCTGTCTCTGCTGGCCGTGCTGTCTCTGCTGGCCGTGCTGTCTCTGCTGGCCGTGCTGTCTCTGCTGGCCGAGCTGTCCCTGCTGGCCGAGCCGTCCGTGCCGACCGCCTCGTCCTGATCGGCGGTGCGGTCCTGATCGGCGGTGCGGTCCTGACCGGCCGGGAGGTTCCCATCGGCCGGGAGGTTCCCATCGGCCGGGCCGGCTCGATCGGCCCGGCTGTCGAGTTCGGCCGGCTTGGTCGCCCTTACCGGGCGGTTCTCGTCCGGATTGGTGGTGTGCGGTGCCGGGAGCAGGATCTCGGGGCCGCCGTCCGCGGCGGTGACGATGCTGCCGCCGACCGCGGCCAGCCGCGCGCGTAGGCCGGCCGCGATCTCTCCGCCCTCGTCCGCCGGCATCGGCCGCATGCTGATCCGCAGCGGGTCGCCGGTCAGATCCACCCGGACGGTGACCGGCCCCGTGTCCCCGGCCAGCAGCAACTCCACCACCCGGAACGCCGACAGGTCCACGTCCGCGGGCAGCGCCCGCCCGGCGCCGGTCAGCTCCAGCCCGATCTGCCGCCCGCTCCCGCGCCAGCGTTCCGCGAGGCCCGGCAGGGCCGCCGTGGTCGGCTGCGGGTCGCGTTCGCCGGTGCCGCGGGCCGGGTCCGGCTCGTCGCGCAGGCCGTTGAGCAGGCCGCGCATCGCGTCCAGCGCCGCCCGGGCCGAGAGCAGCACCTGGTCGAGGTCGCCCGCGTCGGCGGCGGTCGCCACCTGGGCCGTGTCGCGCAGCACCGCCGCGCGCAGACCGGCGGCCACCCGGGCACGTTCCAGGCCCGCTTCCATGATCGCGTGTGCGGTCGCGGCGGCCACCGCGTCGTGCTCGCGGGCCTCGATCCTGGTGCGGCGCCGGCGGACCGCGAAACCGGTCAGCCAGGAGCCCACGAGCGGCACTCCCAGCGGGCAGCCGACCAGCACCGCCATGATGATCGTCCAGGCGGCGAACGGGATGTCGTCCTCCGGCGGCGGGTCCAGGGCCAGGGTGACGCCGGTCGCCAGCATCGCCGAGGAGAGCGCGACCGGGATCGCGAGCGCGGTCAGGTTGTTGCGGCGGCCGTAGCGGGCGACCGCGTAGACGGCGGCGGCCTCCGCGCCCAGGCCGGCGAGCATCACCCAGCCCAGGTCCGGCCGGAACAACCCCGCCGCGATCAGCACCGGCACCGACCAGGAGGTCACCGCGACCGCGCCGAGCACCGCCCACGGATGGCTCCGGCGCCAGAGCACCGGGACCGCGTGCGCCGCGGAGACGAGGACGAGCAGCGGGACCGGCGCCGCCGCCATGTCCGGGTCGTCGCCCGTGGTCAGCAGGGCGGCCGCCGGCACCAGCAGCACCATCAGGAACAGCACGACGTCGATGACGTGCTCCGAACCGGGCCACCGGAGGCGGCGCGGGACCGGGACCGGCGCGGTCGTCTGCGGCAGGACCGCGTGGACCCGCCAGCCGCCGCCCGGCCGGGGACCCGCGGACAGCGTGCCGCCGAGGGCCGTGGCTCGTTCCCGCATGCCGGAGACGCCCCGCCCGGAGCCCATGTCCGTGACGCCGTCCGCCCGGGCACCGTCGTCGTCGACGGTGAGCTCCAGGCCCTCGGCGGCGCTGGTCAGCTGGATCCGCACCCGGCTGGCCGGGGCGTATCGCAGGGTGTTGGTCAGCGCCTCGCGGGCGATGCCGCAGACGGCCTCGGTGGTCGCGGCCGGCAGGACTTCCGGCGTGGTGCGCACGCTCACCTGCTGGCCGAGCAGCCGGAAGCCGCCGGCGAGCTCCGCCAGCCGGTCGGCGGCCGGGCCGGGCCGCTCGTCCGGCAGCCGCAGCAGCGCGACCAGCCGGTGCAGCGCTGCCAATGTGTCGCGGCCGGTCCGGGCGGCGAACTCGCGGGCCTCGGCGACCAGGTCGGGCCGGCTCCCGCCGAGGCGCTGGGCGGCCGAGGCGATGACCACGATCGACGTCAGGTGGTGTGCGGTCACGTCGTGCAGCTCGCGGGCCAGGCGGTGGCGTTCGGTGTCGGCGGCCCGGGCCCGCCGGTCCTCGGCCTCGGCCAGCCGGCCGGCCGCGGTGGTGCGCTCGGCGTGCCAGCGGTGCCGGGCCCGGCCGAAGGCCACCACGGCGGAATACACGATCAGGATGGTGGCGACCTCGGCCGCGTAGTCCGCGGCCACGCCCGCGGTGGCGGCGAGCAGCGCGCACTGCCACAGCACCGCCGCCGCCCCGATGCCCAGGCTGAGCCGTTGCGAGCGCAGCACAGCCACGCTGTACAGCGCCACCAGGTCGGCGAGCGAGATGACCAGGAGCGCGTCGGTGGGCACGCCGAACGTGCCCACGGTCAGGGCCGCGGCCACGATCCCGATGGTCGCCGGCGGCGCCGCGCGCCGCCACAGCAGCGCCACCGCGACGACGATCGTGGCGCCCACCCCGGTCGCGACGGCCGGCGCCGGCAGCCGGTCGCCGGAGATCAGGGGGATGCCCGGCCAGACCGCCAGTTGCGTGACGGCGAGGACGAACGGCAACAGCCAACCCGGGATGCGTTCCATGACGCACCGACCTTAGAGGGCCGCGGCCGCGCCCCGCATCGGCCCGAGGTGCCACCCGGATCTATATCCAACGGAGGAGGCGGGGGTCCGCAAGCGGAATACTCAGCTTCAGCCTTCCACCGCCGACAGGTACTGCGCCAGAGCCGTCGACAGCGACCAGGGAGCAGAACGCAGCGATGAGTGCAGCCGACACGCGGGTAGGCCGCCGGCGCGCGGTCGAGCCGGCCCGCCCGGGTGCGCTCCCGCTGGTGCTGGCGTTGCTGTCGGTGGCCGGGGTGACCGGGTGGCTGGTGATGCGCGACGGTGGTTCCCTGATGCCCGGCTACGCCGGTGGCCCGCTGGCCATGGTGGCCGCGTTCCTCGCCTGCCGCCGGATCGGGTCGATGATCGTCGTGCCGCGCCCGGTCCGGGGCTTCTGGCGGCTCTTCTCACACTCGGCGATCTGTGTCGGGATCGGCTCCGTCTGCTCGTTCGCCTTCGCCAACAACGATCCGGGGCTGTCGCCGTACATGGCCGTGCCGACGTTGCTCGGCGTCGTCATGTCGGTGCTCGCGTTCCTGCGGCTGCCGGTGGAGCGCCGGTCCGCGCTGCGCTGGGCCCAGCTCTTCCTCGACGGCGCGACCGTGGCCGTGGCCGGCTCGCTGATCTACTGGTACGTCGTGCTCGACCTCGCCAGCCCGGCCACCTCGGCGGTCACCCGCAACGGCGCCGCCGCCGTCGGGGTCGGCGCGCTGATCTCCCTGGTCGTCATCGGCCGCGCGGCGATGAGCCCGGCCAGCGTGGTGGACTCGGTCTCGCTGCGCATCCTGACCGTCGCACCCATGGTCGCGGTCGCCGTCACGGTGCTGCTCATCGCCGGCGGGGACACCGGGCGGCTGATCATCTCGGTGCTGGCCGTACCGCTGATCGGCGTGGCGATGGCGCTGGCCGCGTACCGTCAGGAAGTTGTCCTGCGCCGCCCGGCGGCGTCTGTCGCCGCGCCGCCGGCGCGCGGCTCCTACAACGTGCTGCCGCTGGCCTCGGTGATCGCGACCGCGGCCCTGGTGATCACGGTCTCCGCCCGCCAGCTCGGCTGGCACCAGCGCGTCGTGATCATCGGCGCCGTGCTCATCGCGACGTTCGTGGTGACCCGGCAGCTGCTCGGCCTGCGGGCCAACGACCGGCTGCTGGTCGGCATCCGCCGGCAGCGGGCCGAGCTGGAGTATCTCGCGATGCACGACCCGCTGACCGGGCTGGCAAACCGGGCCCGGTTCGGCGCGGTGCTCGGCGAGCGCCTCGACGCGCACCTGTGTGCCAGCGTGCTGCTCGTCGACATCGACGACTTCAAGATGGTCAACGACACCCTGGGCCACGCCGTCGGTGACCAGCTGCTCGTCGAGGTGGCCCAGCGGCTGCGCCACCAGAGCACCGTCACCCACCTGGCGTCGCGCCTGGGCGGTGACGAGTTCGCGGTGCTGCTCGACGTCGACGACCCGGCCGCCGCCGAGGCCGCCGCCGCGTGCATCCTGGCCGCGCTCGCGGTGCCGTTGCGGGTGGGCGAGCATCAGCTGCTCGCGCACGCCAGCATCGGCGTGGCGCTGGCCGGGCCCGGCGACAACGCCGATGAGGTGCTGCGCAACGCCGACATCGCCATGTACGCGGCCAAGGCCTCCGGCAAGGCGTCCTGGGCGCGCTTCGAGCCGCGGATGCGCAACGAGGTCGTCAATCACGCGCGCCTCGGCAGCGAGCTGCACAACGCGATCATCCGGCACGAGCTGTACCTGGCGTACCAGCCGGTCTTCGACCTCGTCACCGGCCGGATGGCCGGCGCCGAGGCGCTGGTCCGCTGGCAGCACCCGGTCCGCGGGCCGGTGTCGCCGGCCGACTTCATCCCGGTGGCCGAGCGGTCCGGCCTGATCATCCCGCTGGGCGCCTGGGTGCTGCGGGAGGCCTGCGGGCAGCTCGCGAAGTGGCACGCCGAGTACGGCCCCGCCGCCATCCAGTCGATCAACGTCAACGTGGCGGCCCGCCAGCTGCGCGAGGCGGGCTTCGTGGACGAGGTCGCGGCGGTGCTCAGCGACACCGGGCTGATCCCGGCGAACCTGGTCCTGGAGGTCACCGAGTCCTCGGTGCTCGACGGCCGGCAGGTCCGCGAGACCCTGCAGGCCCTGCACGAGCTGGGCGTGCGCCTGGCCCTGGACGACTTCGGCACCGGCCAGTCGAGCCTGAGCCTGCTGCGCGCGTTCCCGGTGGACGTGCTGAAGCTGGACAAGTCCTTCGTGGACGGCATCTGCGACGGCGAGGACCGGGGCCGGCTGGCGGTCGCCGCGGCGGTGGCCCAGCTCGCCGAATACCTGGACCTGTACGCGGTGGCCGAGGGCATCGAGACGGCGGCGCAGCTGGACCGGCTGCGGGCGATGGGCTACCGGCTGGGGCAGGGCTATTTCATGGCCAAGCCGCTGCCGCCGGAGGAACTGGCCGCGTTGATGGTCCCGGTCGTGGTGCCGGCCACCGCGGCGTGAACCCGCGGCGGGTGGTCGGACGGGACGTCGGCCTGCTCGGTGCCCGGCCCGGCTGAGCGGGCCGGGCACCGTGCGATCAGGCCGGGACCTCGTTGCGGTCGGCGCCCCACATGGTGTGGAAGGTGCCGTCCTTGTCGACGCGCCGGTACGTGTGCGCGCCGAAGAAGTCCCGCTGCCCCTGGATCAGGGCCGCCGGCAGGCGCTTGGCGCGCAGGCCGTCGTAGTACGCCAGCGCCGAGGCGAAGCCCGGTGCCGGGATGCCCTGCTGGGCCGCCGTGGCGACCACCCGCCGCCAGGCGTCCTGCGCGCCGCTGACGGCGTCGAGGAAGTAGTCGTCCACCAGCAGCGACGGCAGGTCCGGGGTCTTGTCGAAGGCCTGCTTGATGAAGTCCAGGAACTTCGCCCGGATGATGCAGCCGTCCCGCCAGATCTTGGCCATCTGGCCGGGGTCGACGTCCCAGCCGTACTCCGCGCTGGCCGCCTGGATCTGCTGGAAGCCCTGCGCGTACGCGACGATCTTCGAGGCGAACAGCGCCTGCTCGACGTCGCCCCGCAGGTCGGCGCCGCCCGCGCCGGCCGTGGCCGTCGGGCCCGGCAGCCCGGCCGCCGACGCGCGCACCTTCGGGTCGCCGGACAGCGCCCGGGCGAACACCGACTCGGCGATGCCGGAGACCGGCACACCCAGATCAAGAGCCGCCTGTACGGTCCACCGGCCGGTGCCCTTCTGCTCGGCCTGGTCCACCACGATGTCGACGAACGGCTTACCGGTCTCGGCGTCGACCTGCTTGAGCACCTCGGCGGTGATCTCGATCAGGTACGAGCCCAGCCGGCCCTCGTTCCACCCCTTGAAGATCTCCGCGATCTCGGCCGGTTCGTGCCCGCCGACCGAGCGGAGCAGGTCGTACGCCTCCGCGATGAGCTGCATGTCGGCGTACTCGATGCCGTTGTGCACCATCTTCACGAAGTGCCCGGCGCCGTCCGGGCCGACGTGCACGCAGCACGGCTCGCCGTCGACCTTGGCCGCGATGTCCTCGAGCAGCGGGCCGAGCGACTCGTAGGACTCCTTGGGCCCCCCGGGCATGATGCTCGGGCCGTGCAGCGCGCCCTCCTCGCCGCCGGACACACCGGCGCCGACGAAGTGCAGCCCCATCTCCTTGAGCGCCGCCTCGCGCCGGCGGGTGTCCGCGAAGTGCGCGTTGCCGGCGTCGATGAGCATGTCGCCCTGCTCCAGCAGCGGTGCGAACTCGTCGATGACCGCGTCGGTGGCCTTGCCGGCCTTGACCATGATCACCACGCGGCGCGGCCGCTCCAGGCTCGCGACGAAGTCCTCGGCGCTCTCCGAGGGGATGAACGTGCCCTCGTGGCCGTAGGCCTCCACGAGTTCCTTGGTGCGCCCGTAGCTGCGGTTGTGCAGCGCGACCGTGTGGCCGTGGCGGGCGAAGTTGCGAGCCAGGTTGCGGCCCATCACCGCCAGCCCGGTTACGCCGATTTGGGCCTTTTCCGTCATGAACGTCCTTCCTCCACGCGAGCGTCGGGGTAATCCTCCCCGCGTTCGCAAGCCGTCGCGTTCATTGTTACGTGTTCACTATGCCGAGGGTTCGACGGTCCCGAGCACCGGTTGCGCCGGGCTCGCCCGTGGGCGGCAACCGCGCGGTCAGGCGAAGATCGGACCGACGGTACGCTCCGTGCGTGAAGCGCGGCGAGATCTGGACCATCGGCAGCCGCACCGACCTGCGCTACCGGGTCCTCGTGCTCTCCTCCGACAGCTACAACGAGCGTTCCACCGCCTCGCCGTTCTGCGCGCCGATCGTGCGCCAGCGCGGCGCCACCGAGTTGCCGCCGTTCGCGGTGGCGCTCACCGAGCAGGATCCGATCACCGGGGTCGTGGTCGTCAACCGGATGCGCCGGCTGCCGGCCTCGGTCGGCGCCGAGCGGATCGGCATGGTCACCGGCTCCAGCATGGCCCGGCTCGCCGAGGCGATGCGGGAGCTGTTCGAGATGTGACCTCCCGACAGCCGTGACTATTCCACGCTGACGACGCTGACCTCGCGGGTGCCGGTCAGGGTGCCGCCCGGCGCGCCCACGTAGGTGCCCGAGGTCGGCGCCACGTCCGCGTAGTCGCGCCCGAGCGCCACGGTGACGTAGCCGTTGCCGGCCCGGCGGCCGTGGCACGGGTCGAAGGCCAGCGCCACCGCCCGGTCGCCGCGCGGCACCAGCACCTCGACCCAGGCGTGGGTGCCGCCCTGGCCGATCAGGTGACCGGAGACGTAGCGGGCCGGCACCCCGAGCAGGCGGCACATCGCCAGCATCACGTGCGCCGAGTCCTGGCAGACACCCCGGCCGCCCGCGAGCGCCTGCGCCGCCGTGGTGGTCACCGAGGTCACGCCGTACTCGTAGGTCAGGGCCGCGTGCGCGGCCGCGCACGCGCGCTCGGCCGTCCGCTCGCTGTCCGCGGCGGCGCAGCCCGCCGCCAGCTCCCGCAGCGCCTCGTCGGCCGTCGTCAGCCGGGTGGCGCGCAGCAGCCGGGGGTCGCGCAGCGCCGCGAGCGGCAGTTCCGGCGGCCCGTCGCCGACCACCCGGTCCAGCGTGGCGGTGAGCCGGAACTCCACCGCGTGCTCGACCCGGGCGGCGACCACCCGCACCACCGTGTTACCCGCCGCGTCCAGCCGGGCCCGCCGGGCGTGCGCCGCGCCGGTGACCGCCAGGTGGTGGCTGCGCCGGTAGAGGTCGCCGTGCCGGCGCCGGGGGACCACCACCAGCCGCTGGGCGAGGGCGGTCACCGGCGCCGCGTACGCGTACCGGAAGCTCTGCTCGACCCGGAAGCCGATCCGCCGCGCCCCGTCGAGGTCCATCCCGCCATGATCCGGCATGGCTGTTTCCGGCGTGTCACCGCGTCGCCCGGTAACGGGCCGCGGTGACCCCGCTCTGCTTCCCTATGGGAAACGATGATGTCGCGTCCGCCCGAACCCTGCGAGCCGAGGCGGCGCCGTAGCCGCAGGTGCGCGCGTCGCGCGGCCGGGCGGCAGTCGACGACACGAGCACCCCCATCGGCTCACTCGCACATTCATCTTTGCGCGTCCGGGGCGCCGCCCCCGCCCAGGCCAGCAGTCCGGCCATCCGTCAGCTTCGAGGGGCGTACATGATCACAGCGACCCCGGCCAGGCAGATCAGCGCGCCGATGAGGTCGTAGCGGTCGGGCCGGAACTTGTCCACGACCATGCCCCAGGCGAGGGAGCCGGCGACGAACACGCCGCCGTAGGCGGCGAGGATCCGGCCGAAGTTCGCATCGGCCTGCAGGGTGGCGACGAAGCCGTAGGCGCCGAGCGCGGCGATGCCGGCGCCGATCCACCACACGCCCTTGTGTTCGCGGACGCCCTGCCAGATCAGCCAGGCACCGCCGATCTCGGCAAGCGCGGCCAGGCCGAACAGCAGGACGGAACGGATGATCGTCACCGGCGTATGCCACCACACTGCCCGGGTGCGGCCCCTCGCGGGTGCCGCACCCAGACGCCGTTCAGCAGCCGCATCCGCTGCCGCCGCACCCGCGGCCAACCCCGGACGCCGCGGCGCGCCGGGCGGCTCGGCGCCGGTGCAGCCACCACATGCCCAGCGCCAGCGCGGCCAGCCCGCCGGCGACGGCGAGCAGGGTCTTCTCCAGGATCGCCGCACCGGCGCCGGTGAGCACGCCGGCGGCGATCAGGACCGGCAGGGCGCAGCAGGCGGCGCAGGCCAGCGCGGCGAGCCCGCCGGTGACCTTGCTGCGCCGCGGCGGCGCGTTGTCGATCCTCGGCGCCGGGTGTCCGGTGCGGGTGGGCGACGGCAGGGGCTGGCTCACGCTGTGTCTCCGGAGGGCCGGGTGGTGCCGATGGTCAGGTACGGGATCGGGCAGTCGGTGCAGGTGCAGTTGGTGAGGCTGTCGCAGCGGGCGTCGACGACCTCGGACAGCGAGGCGCGGATGCTGGCGAGGTCGGCGATCTTCTGGTCGATCTCGGCGATCTTGCCGATAGCTCGCTCGCGCAGGTCCGGGCTCGGGTGCCGGCGCCGGCCGGCGTCGAGCAGGTCGGCGACCTCGTCGAGGGTGAACCCGAGCCGCTGCGCCGCCTTGATCACCTGAAGGAGGGCGATGGTGTCAGGTGGGTAGAGCCGGTGGCCGCCGTTGGAGCGGTGTGGTTCGGGCAGCAGGCCCCGGCGTTCGTAGTAGCGCAGCGTCTGGATGTTGACGCCGGCCTGCTCCGCGACCTCGCTGGTGCGCAGCCCGGCCTGCCTCGCCGTGTTCACCGGGTCACCCCGGTAGCGGTCCGGCTGCCCTCGAACGGCAGCCCAGCAGCGGCCCAGTCCGTCTTGCCGCCCTCGTAGACCCGGACGCTGCCGACGCCGAGCAGCGCGCGCAGGTCGTCACGGCTGATGGGCTGCACCACTGACCTCCGTGTCGGACAGGCCGACGACCGCGGCGAGCATGCCGGTGGCCTCGCCGGGCATGCGGACCTCCAGGCGCAGGCCGGTGCCGTCGATGACGAGGGTGTAGCTGCCGAACGAGCAGCACCGGTACTCCGCGGCGGCCAGCCGGGCCAGGGTGCCGGCGAGGTCGACGTCGAACGGAAACCGCAACGCCACCCCGTCCGGGGTATCCGGCAGCGGGTCGCGGCGCTCGACGCGGGCGAGGGCCTGCTGCCACACGCCGATCCGGTGGTGCGCGTCGCCGCCGTCGGCGACGAGGTCGCAGGCCAGTGCCGCCTCGCCGGAGCCGGCCTCGTGCGGGAAGTGGTAGGTCGTGCCCGCCGCGGCCAGCGCGGTGGTGCAGCCGCAGGCCTCCCCGCACGGCCCGTCATGCGCCGCGCCCGTCAGGGCGGCCGACACGGCCTGCAGCCGGGCCGCGTCCTCGGACAGCGACGCGCTACCGCCGATCTCCGTCACCCAGGCAGCGGTGCCCGGTCCGGCCCCGACAGCCTGCCGATTCCGTACGGCGATGTCCGCCTGCACCTGGTCGAGCCGGGCGGTGACCGCGTCGGCCAGCCGCTGCCGGGTGCTGGTGCACTCGCCGTCGCGCCAGCCGGCGGCCAGCGTGGCGAGCGTGTCGGCGCCGAGGCCGAGGTCCTCGGCACCGGCCAGCGCCCGCACCGTACTGACCTCGGCAGGCGGGTACCCGAGACTGTCGCCGTCGCGCCGGGGCGGCGGCAACAGCCCGGCCTCGGCGTACTGCCGCAGCCGCGGCGCGGGCACCCCGGACTCGGCGGACAACTCGGTGAGATCCAGCAGGCCGGCGGTCACGACGTCGCCCCCGCCGAGACGACGCTGGCGCGTCGGGTCAGAGAGGCGAGCACGTCGGCGTGCACGGCCGGGACCTCGATGTCGAGCGCCACCATCTCGCCGTCGGTCGCCGGTTCCCCGGTGGTGGTGAAGGTGAAGAACGAGCAGCATTCGGTCTCCCGCGCGGCCAGATCCCGCACCCGGGCCGCCAACCCGGCCGGGCCGGTCAGGTGCAAACGGGCGTGGGTGGCGTCGATCGGGTCGACCCGGCGCACGGCCGTGGCGAACAGGTCGTCGAACTCAGCCAGCCGCAACGGCCGCTCGGCCGTGGGCAGCGTGCACGCATCCGGAGCGTCAAACGACATCACAGGCTCCTTCGAGCAGGTGGTTCGGGCACCGGTGCGGCGCCGTCCACTCGACGGTAAACCTGTACCTAGGTACCGGATGCAACCCCCGCAGGCCGCTCGAGGCATTCCGGCCGGCCGGCTCGCACGGCAGGGCGGAGGCCTCGCAAGATCACTCGCAAGGTAAGTCGGACGCTCGCATGGGTTCGCCCGGAAGCGACAGATGACCCCCGCTCTGCTTCCCCATGGGAAACGGCGATCCCGCTCTGCTTCCCCAGGAGAAACGCTTCCCATGGGGAAGCAGAGCGGAAGCGCGGCGCTGCTCGGCTGTTCGGCGGGGGCGGTCGTCCGGGCAGCCGATGCCCCGCCGCCGGACGGCCCAGGGCACCCGGTCGTCCTTCCGGGTGACCTGGCCCCGTTGCGCCCCAGGTGGGCCCCAGGTGCAGGTGAACGGGGGATGACGCGGCGCGGCGCGCAGGCGTATGCAGGAGCCGACGAGTGAATCCCGGCAGGCTAGGAGCGGTATGGGCGGGCAGCAGGCTTACCTGGAGGCGATGGAGAACCTCCGGTCGGTGGCGCGGCTGGTGACCGGGGACGGCGCCCGCGCCACCGTGGACCGGGCGGTGGGGCTGCTCGCCGGGCGCACCCGCTGCCGGCTCGCCGAGGCCCACCGCCACCTGCTGCAGATGGCCGCCGACCAGAACCGCGACGTGGTCGAGGTCGCCGCCGGGGTGATCGGCATGCTGGACATCCCCGAGCGCGCCGACGACCGGGGCCCGCCGGTGCCCTCGACGGTGCTCGCTTCCCGGGCCGTGCTCGGCGGGCCGCGCTCGGCCGAGCCCTGGCTCGCCGTCGTGCAGGCCGTGCTCGATCTGCTGCCCGGGCAGTCCGCGCTGCTCACCCCGGTCCGCGACGGGCGCGGCCGGCTGATGGATCTGGTCTACGCCGCCACCACCCCGGAGGTCGCCACCCCCGACGGGCGCCGCGGCCGGCAGCTGATCGGCGCCCGGGTGGCGGAGCGGTTCCCGGAGCTGCTGGCCGGCGACCGGATGGCGGGCCTCTCCGGGGTGCTGACCACCGGCGAGCCGGTGGCGCTGGGACCGGTCGCCTGCGGCGAGCAGCGGCTCACCGTGCGGGCGCACCGGCTCGGCCCCGGGATCTTCACGACCTGGGTACGGCACGGCGCGGACCCGGGCGAGAGCGACCGGATCGCCGGCACCGAGCAGCTCGCCAACCTGGGCTGGGGCGAGTGGGACCTGGTCAGCGGCGAGGTCCGGTGGTCGGCGCAGCTCTACCGGATCTACGAACGGGACCCGGCGCTGGGCCCGCTGTCCAACCAGGAGACCGAGGCGCTCGCGGTCGCGGAGGACGCGCCGTTGCGGCTGGCGGCGGCGGAGGCCTTCGAGCGTTCCGAGCGGGTCGACCTCACCTCCCGGATCAAGATCAACGGCAGGATCAAATACCTGCGTACGGTCGTCGACGCGATCCGCGACGCCGCCGGGCACCCGCTGCGGGTGTAC
>NZ_QHHV01000323.1:0-4152 GCF_003947245.1 Actinoplanes sp. ATCC 53533
CGCCGCGGTCAGCACGAAGGTGATGACCGCATTGATGAAGGTCGCGTAGTCGAACGCCACCGCGCCGACGGTCCACTTGCCCGCCGTGGCGCTCGTGTTGCCACCCAGCAGCTGGATCAGCGGCTTGAGGAAGGCGTTGGTGAACGCCGTGACGACCGCGGTGAAGGCGGCGCCGATGACGATGCCGACCGCGAGGTCAACGACGTTGCCCCGCATGATGAAGTCTTTGAAGCCTTTGAACATGGACAAGAGTCACTCCTGCGCGTGAGCCGGGGATCGCCGGCCAGCAGTTTCCCACGCGGGTCAGCGACAAACCAGGTGATCCACTCAGTCGAGCGCGGGCGCCTCGGCCGTGACGGCCTCGTCCACAGTCGGGTAGGTGTGCAGCACCTCGACCAGGCCGCTGACCTCAAGAATGCGCAACACCCCGCGCTGGGGGGCGGCGAGCCGCACGACGCCGCCGGCGTCGTCGGTGCTGTTCTTGGCCCGTACGAAAACCGACAGTCCGGTGGAGTCGCAGAACGATACCTCGGCGAGGTCGAAGACCAGCCGGATGCGGCCCTTCTCCAGCAGGTCGCTGATCTGGTCCTGGAGCTGCGGCGCGGTGGCCATGTCGAGTTCACCGGCAACCGACACGACGACCATTTCGCCGCGCTGTTCCGTTTGTACCGTCAGGGACATGCAGGACCTCCAGATGTAGCACGAACGCTACTCCACGGCGGGGGGAGCGCGCAGAACCGGGGAGCGGTTGATGCCGAGACTTTAGTTGGCTTACGGCAAGTAACGAAGAATGCGGTGGTAAAGTCCGGCCGTTCCTCGGACATGTCGACAGCTGGGAGGCGGCGGTGGCGTTGAGTACCGACGAGGTGGGGCGCTTCGCCGGCCTGCTGGAGGCCGACGGCGAGGCTCTGACCGCCGCCTGGACCGACGCGGTGTCCGCCCTGCTGCGCGGCCGGCTCAGCCATGCCGAGCTGCGCCGGCAGGTCGCCGATCTGCAGAGCGCCTTCCAGTCGGCGCTCTCCGGCGGGGCCACCGACCTGGAGTCCGACGCCGCGGGCGAGCTGCGGGCGCTGCTCAGCGAGCTGTCGAACACGCGCGCCCGGCAGGGTTTCACCGCCACCGAGACGGCGGTCAGCGTCTTCGCCCTCAAGGACGCGGTGCTGACCGTTCTCGACCGGGGCGCCGCTATCGACGCGGCTGTGCTGCGTGACTACGTCGCCTTCTCTGCCTTCGTCGACCGGGCCGGACTGTTCACCTTCGACACCTATGTGCGGGCGCGCGAGGAGCTGATCTCCGGTCAGGCCGAGCAGCTGCTCGAGCTCTCCACCCCGGTGGTGAAGCTGTGGGAGGGCGTCGTCGCCGTGCCGCTGGTCGGCACCCTCGACTCGGCCCGCGCCCAGGTCGTGATGGAGCGCCTGCTGCAGACGCTGGTGGACACCGGATCGCCGTACGCGATCATCGACATCACCGGGGTCCCGGCCGTGGACACCCAGGTCGCCCAGCACATCCTCAAGACCGTGGTGGCCGCCCGGCTGATGGGCGCCGAGTGCATCATCTCCGGCATCCGGCCCCAGATCGCGCAGACGATCGTGGCGCTGGGCATCGAGTTCGGCGACATCGCCACCAAGGCGAGCCTCGCCGACGCGCTCCGGCACGTCCTGCGCCAGGCCGACGGCAGGCCTGCCCGGCGCGGTGCCGGACGGCGGGAGAGCTGACCCGATGGAACGCGTACCGGTCCTGAAGATCGGCGACATCCTGCTGGTGTCGATCCTGATCGACATGGAGGACCAGGTCGCCCTGCAACTGCAGGAGGACCTGGCCGACCGGATCGTGGAGACCGGCTGCCACGGCGTGATCATCGACATCAGCGCCCTCGACATCGTCGACTCGTTCGTCGGGCGCACCCTGGCCACCATCGCCTCGGTCTCGCGGGTGCTGGACGCCGAGACGGTCGTCGTCGGCATGCGCCCGGCGGTGGCCATCACCCTCGTGGAACTGGGCCTGTCGCTGCCGGGCATCCGGACCGCGTTGAACGTGGAACTCGGCATGGAGCTGCTCGCCGGTGAGCGGGTCGTCGACTTCATCGACGACCTGATCGGCGACGACCAGGACGACGCCGACGAGGCCGTCGTAGCCCCGTCGTGACGGCCGGGGGCGACATCGCCGGGATGGAGCGCCTCGCCATCCGCTCGGACCAGGACGTCGTCCGGGTCCGCCAGCTTGTCCGCACCCTCGCCGTGTCGGTCAAACTCTCGCTGGTCGACCAGACCAAGCTGGTCACCGCCGCCAGCGAGCTCGCCCGCAACACCCTGGTCTACGGCGGCGGTGGCACCGCCGACGCGGGCCGGGTCGACAACGGCCGGCGCATCGGCATCCGGATCGTTTTCGCCGACCGGGGACCGGGCATACCCGACCTGGAGCTGGCGCTGACCGACGGCTATACCACCGGCAACGGCCTGGGTCTGGGCCTCAGCGGGGCGCGTCGGCTGGTCGACGAGTTCGACATCGACACCGAAGTCGGTCAAGGTACGACGATCAGTGTGACGAAGTGGTGCCGATGAGCGGAGGCGCGGTGGCGTCACTACCCGAGGGACTCCTCGACGCGGGAGTCTGGTTCCGGGTGGAAGCCGCCGGTACGGCCGCCACGGTCCGCCGGGCCGCCGAGCGGCTCGCCACCGAGCTCGGCATGCCCGAGGCGCGCATCGCCGACCTCGCCATCGTCGTCACCGAAGCCGTGAGCAACCTCGTCAAGCACGCCGACGAGGGAATGCTGCTGGTGCGCGCGGTGCGCGTACCGGACCGGGCCGGGGTGGAGATCCTGGCGCTGGACCGCGGCCCCGGGATGGCCGATGTCATCCATTCCGCCGGCGACGGACACTCCACCGCCGGCACGCTGGGCATCGGCCTCGGCGCCATGGTGCGCCAGTCGAGCTGGTCCGACCTGCACTCCGTGCCCGGCAAGGGCACGGTCATGGCCCTCCAGTCCTGGTCCGGCGGGACGCCGCCGCAGGCCTGGGCGGCCGGGCTGATCCGCCCGCTCACCGGCGAGACGGTCAGCGGCGACGGCTTCGCCGTGCGCGAGGCCGAGGGACGCCGGCAGGTGCTGGTCTGCGACGGGCTGGGGCACGGGCCGCTCGCGTACGCGGCCACGCAGGAAGCGGTCCGGGCCTTCGCGAGCGCGCCGGCCGGCCCGCCCGCGGTGGTCGTGGAGGCGCTGCACCGCAAGCTCAGTCACACCCGAGGTGCCGCGGTCGCCGTCGCGGAGCTCGACCCCGTGGCGGGCCTGGTCCGCTATGCGGGCCTCGGCAACATCGCCGGCACCGTGCTCGGCCCCGACGCCGGCCGGCGCGGCATGGTCTCCCTGCCCGGCATCGCCGGCCACCAGCGCCGGCTGCTCCGCGAGTACGACTACCCGCTGCCGCCCGGCGGGATCGTCCTGATGCATTCCGACGGCGTCGTCGATCGCTGGAATCCGGCCGATTACCCGGGCTTGCTCACGCACTCACCGCAGGTCATCGCGGCGACCGTGCTGCGCGATGCCGGCACCCGGCGGGACGACGCCGTCGTCGCCGTGGCGCGTGTCTCATGACGACCCTCGATCCGCTGGTGCGCACGCGGATCCGGGTGGAGCAGGATGTCTTTGTGGTTCGTCAACTGGGTCGCGAGGTCGGCCGGCTGGTCGGCCTGGAGGCCCAGGACCAGATCCGGATAGCCACCGCGCTCAGTGAGGTCGGTCGGTTGATGGTCGCCGCGGGACGCGACACCGAGGTGGTGTTCGCCGCGGCCCGCGATGGGGTACCAGCACTGACGGTGAAGCTGGAGCATCCGGGGCCAAGGGACGCAGTCCAGCTCGCCGCCCAGTTGGTACAGGTCGGACGCCTGGTGGACTCGATGGAGGTAAGGGATGGGGAGATCGGAACTGTCGTGCGGATGTCACGTCGACTCCCGCCGAGCGCGCCGGTCCTGAGTCCCGACCGTATGGACGACATCCGTGCCGAACTCGCCGGCCACGTGCCCGGAACCCCGCTCGACGAGCTGGCGGTGCAAAATCAGCAGCTCATCACGACCCTGGACGAGGTACGGGCCCAGCGCGACGACCTGGCCCGGCTCAACGCCGAGCTGGAGGAGACCAACCGCGGCGTGATGGCGCTC
>NZ_QHHV01000324.1:0-12701 GCF_003947245.1 Actinoplanes sp. ATCC 53533
CGGACCGGGCAGGTGAGCGCGGGCCGCCGCCGCAGCGGCCTCGCGCGCCGCGGCGGCCAGCGCCATCGCGGCCCTGCCGTCCGTCGCCAGCCCGAGCAGCGCGGCCGCGGTCGTGCCGGCCAGCTCGGTCACCACCGGTACGAGGTCGACGGTCTCGCCGTCGGCCAGCGGCTTGAGCCCTCGGTCGAGCACCTCGGTCCAGGCCGGGCGCAACCGGGCCACCCCCGCCGCCCCCAGCGCCTCCGCGGTGCTCCGCCGGGCCCGCCGATGCTCGGCACCGTGCTGGTCGAAGAGCAGGTCACCGCCGGTGAGCCGGGCCGCGGCCCCGCCGGTGGTGCCCTCGGCGGTGCGGTCCAGCGGGATCCGGGTGAGCGCGGCCGCGTACGCGCCGGCGTCGTTGACCAGCAGGGTGCGGCCGAGCCGCAGCACCGGCCGGCGCCGGCCCGCCGCGAGCAGCGCGAACAGGATCGGATGGCTGCCGAGATAGACCCGCCGGTCCCGGGACCTGGCACTCATGCCATCGCCTCCGCCGGCGCTCCGGCGCTGACATTCGTCGCACGCGGAGTCGATGATCCGCTCGCAAGCTCGCTCATCGGACGTGTACTTCCGCGGGCCGGTATCGCCGGTCCCAGTGCCACAGCAGCGTCCGGCGGGCGCCCCAGGCCCGCAGCCGGCGCAGGCTCGACTCGACCACGAGGTGCTCGGCGCGCACGACGCGGTCGCTGTGCCGGCGCGCCCGGTTCAGCATGGTCACGTCCTCGGCGCCGTCGCCGAGCGCCTCCCGCGGGGTGCCGCCGCAGCGTTCGTAGAGCTCCGCCGTGATCGCTACGTTGTGCCCGTGCACCAGCACGAACGGGCACCGGTACGCCGGGGAGCGGTGCCGCCACCCGCCGTACCGCGCGGCGAGCCGGACGACGGCGGGGTAGACGCGCCGCTCGGCCAGGCTCGGCCGCTCGTCGCGGCGCGGCACGCTGCGCCCGCACACCAGGTCGGCCTCGTCGAGCAGCCCCCGGCCGGTGGCGACCCAGTCGCGGGCGGGCAGGCAGTCGGCGTCGGTCCGCAGCAGCCGGGTCGCGCCGCCGGCGATGGCATGCCGGAAGCCCGTGTCGGCGGCCGTGCCCGCGCCCGGCTCGGGCTCCCGCAGCACCACCACGTCGCCCGGGAACGCGCCGGCCAGCCCGGCCGTGCCGTCGGTGGAGCCGTTGTCCACGACGACCAGGGTGAAGTCCCGATCGGACTGCGCCGCCAGCGCCGCGAGCAGCCCCGGCAGCAGCACGGCCTCGTCGTAGGCCGGCACGATCACCGCGAGGTCTCTCACGAGCGTGCCGCCAGCCGGGCCGCGGCCGCCCGGTCGGGCTTTCGGGACCGGCCGGCCAGCGGCACCTCGGCCAGGAGCACCGCGTCCGGGCGGGCCGAGCCCATCCGGGCCAGCGGCTCGCGCAGCGCGGCCCGGACGGCCTCCGGCGCGGCGCCGGCGGCGGGCTGGACCACCGCCACGACCCGCTCGTCGCCGTCGCCGGCCGGCACCCCCACGATCACCGCGAGCTCGACGCCGGGGACGTGCAGCGCGGGCTCGTACAGGCCGGGGTAGATGTTCTCGGCGCCGCGCAGGATCATGTCCTTGCACCGGCCGCCGAGCACGACCGTGCCCCGATCGAGCCGGCCGATGTCCCCGGTCGCCACCCACGGCCGCGGCGGCTCGCCGAGGTAGCGGTCCGCCGCGCCGGCCCCGGCGAGCAACAGCTGGCCGTCGCCGTCGACCCGGGCGCGAAGCCCCGGCAGCAGCTCACCCACCAGGTCGCCCGGCCCGGTGAAGGCGGCCTTGGCGGCGCTTTCGACCGCGGCGGCCGGGAAGACCTCGGTGAGGGCATAAACGCCCCAGGCCTGCTCCGCGCCCGCGCGCCGGACCGCGGCCAGCAGGCCGGCGCTGACCGGGGCCGATCCGCTGTAGACCCGGCCGGTGAAGCGGGTCCCGGCCGCCAGCGCCGCGCGCAGCTGCGGGGGCGTCAGATAGGTGGCCTGTGGCGCCAGCCGCGCCGTCTGCCGGGCCAGGGTCCGCGGCCGGCGCGCGGGCAACGCCACCGGCGCGCCACCGGCCAGCGACGGGACCAGCACGAAGAAGGTGCCGCCGAGCACGGCCCGGTCGGGCACGGGACGCACGAGGTCACGCACGGCGCGCATACCCGCGGAGACGCTCGCCCGGGTGTGCACGACCGCGCGCGGCCGGCTGGTCGTACCGGAGGTGAAGACCACCACCGCGTCGCCGTCGCCGTCGAAGCCCGCCGGTGCGGGGCCGCTCGCCGGGGCCAGCCCGGGCGCGGTGCCGGGCAGCCGGCGCCCGACGGTCACCGTGGGCGCCAGCGCCGCGAGGTCGGGCAGGGCGAGCTGGGCGCGGCGGGCCAGGGGAGCGGCCCAGCCGGCGACCGCCTGCGCGGCCGCGTCGGCCAGCACCAGCCGCGGCCCGGCCAGCCGCAGCCGGGACAGCAGCACGTCCGGCCCGGCGGTCGGGTCCAGCACCGCGATCCGCAGACCCAGGTGGTACGCCGCCAGCAGCACCGCCAGCGACCGTGGCCCCGGGCGCACCGCGATGCCGACGGTGTCGCCGGCGACCAGGCCACGCGCGTGCAGGGCGGCCGCGTATCCGCCGGTCAGCCGGGACAGCTCACCGCGGGTGGCCCGGACCACGGTCTGCCCGCCACGCCGGGCGCCGAGCACCGCCGGGCGGTCGTCGTCGTCGCGCAGGCCCGCGATGAGCTCGCCGAGCATCAGCGGGGATCCGCCGTGAGCGGGCCGCTGCCACGGTCGAGATACCACTTGGCGGTGCCGACGATCCCGTACGCCGCCAGCCGGCGGGTCGAATTCTCCACCACCATCGCGCGGCTGTGCCGGATCGCGGTGGTGCTGCGCCGGACCCGGTTGAGGAAGGTCCGGTCGGTCGGTGACGGCCGCCGGGGCATCCCGCCGCAGGCCTGGTACAGCTCGGCGGTGATGGCCATGTTGTTGCCCGCATGCATCCGGTACGGCGCCCGGTAGCCGTCCGCGCGGTGCGCCGGCCGCAGCCGCCCGAAGGTCGCCGCGGCCGCCACCAGCAGCCGGAAGACCGCCCGCCCGGCCGGGCCGTGCTCGTCGCGGCGGGCGGTGATCCGCCCGCACATCAGCCCCGCGCCGCCGGCCAGCCCGGCGCGGGCCGCGGCCAGCCAGCCGGGCCGGGGCAGGCAGTCGGCATCCGTGCGGGCCAGCATGGTGGCCCCGGCCGCGATGGCGTGCCGGAAGCCGGTGTCGACCGCGCAGCCGACGCCCTTCTCCGGCTCGACCAGCACGTGCACCGGGAACGGCGCGGTGAACGCGCGGGCGATGGCCGCGGTGTCGTCCGTCGAGCCGTTGTCGACCACCAGCAGCTCGAAACCGGTGTCGGTCTGCGCCGTCAATGCTGCCAACGTCTGTTGGATCTTGGCCGCCTCGTTGTATGCCGGGACAATCACCCACATCTCGGTGTACTCGGTCATGAAACCTCCCAGACCATGGTCATCAGGCTGACGCCGCCGCCGAGCCCGACGAACAGCACCTTGTCGCCGACGCTCAGGCCCGGACGGATCCGAGCGAGCTGGACGCCCAGCGTGGCGCTGGCCATGTTGCCCAGCTCACCAACGGTCAGCTCCAGCTTGTCCACCGGCACGCCGGCCACCTCGACGAAGCGCTGCAGATAGGGCATCGTCACCTGGTGCACCAGCACCCGGGCGTAGTCGTCCCAGCCCAGGCCGGTGCGGTGGTGCACGCGTTCGACCAGGCCGAGCCCGATCTTCTCGAAGACGCCGCGCAGCTTGTGCCCGTCGCCGGTGAAATAGGTGTGTTCGTCGCCGCGCGGATGCCGCGACCCGCCGCCGAAGATGCCGCCGACCGGCCAGTGCTGCGAGTGCGTCTCGGCGTCCACGTCCAGGATCCCGCCGGTGGCCACCGGCTCGACCAGCACGGCGGCCCCGGCGTCGCCGAAGGTGTAGCCGGCGAACGACTGGCGGGCCTGGCGCATGCCGTCCAGCCGGGGCCGCATCGAGCGGGTCGGCGTCTCGCCGGTCACCACCAGCGCCCGGCGGGCCCGCCCGGCCAGGATCATCGCGCGGGCCAGGTCGATGCCGTTGAGGAAGCTGTTGCAGGCGTTCGTCACGTCGAGCGCGTGCGCCCGGCCGCCCAGCGCGGCCTGGACGACGTGCGCGGTCGCGGGCTCGGCCATGTCCCGGGTCGCCGAGGCGAACAGCAGCAGGTCCACGTCGAGCGCGTCCAGGCCGGCCTGTTCGAGAACCTGCCGGCCGGCACCGATCGCCAGGTCGGAGGCGTATTCGCCGTCGGCCGCGACGCGGCGGGTGGCGATGCCGGTGGCCTGCGCGAACATCCCGGCCGGCAGCGGCAGGCCGCTCGCCACGGCAACGCTGGACTGCAGTTCGGCGGTGCTCACCTGCCGCTCGGGCAGGCAACTGGCCACGGCGGTGATACCCACGCGGGGAACGGTCGTAGTCATGGGCGCCAGCCTTCAGCACTGCCGGGGTGCGCGGCCTGAGTAGAACGGCTCATTCTTTGCGGGCCGGACGCTCAGGCCGTGATCTCTTTCCGGCCCCCTAAGCTTTCGGGCATGGAACCCATCGTCGACACGGTCGTGCTCGTGGCGATCGCCGTGCTCGGCGCGGCGCTGGCCCGGCGGCTCGGCTTCGTCGCCCCCCTGGTCCTGCTGGTGGCGGGTCTCGGCCTGTCATACATGCCCGGCGTGCCGCACGTGGAGGTCGAGCCGGAGCTGGTGCTGATCGGCATCCTGCCGCCGCTGCTCTACGTCGCCGCGCTGCAGACCAACGTCGTCGCGTTCCGCCGCGCGCTGCGCCCGATCCTGCTGCTCGCGGTCGGCCTGGTCGTCCTGACCGCTTTTGTCGTCGGCTTTGTCGTGCACGCGCTGCTGCCGGAGGTGCCGCTGGCCGCGTGCGTCGCGCTCGGTGCGGTCGTCGCCCCGCCCGACGCGGTCTCGGCCACCGCGATTGCCCGCCGCATCGGCCTGCCCCGCCGGGTGGTCACCATCCTGGAGGGCGAGAGCCTGCTCAACGACGCCTCGGCGCTGGTGCTGGTGCGGATCTCGGTCGCCGCGCTGCTCGGCTCGGCCGTCGGCTTCTGGGAGATCGCCGGCGAGGTGGCGCTGAAGGCCGGCGGCGGGGTGCTGCTCGGCTTCGCGGCCGCGATCGGCCTGGCGTGGCTGCACAAGCGGATCGAGGACGCGCTGCTCGACGACGCGGTGTCGCTGCTGACCCCGTTCGTCGTCGTGATCGTCGCCGAGCGGCTGCACACCTCCAGCGTCGTGGCCGTCGTCGTGGCGGGGCTCTACCTGGGCCACCGGATCCCGTACCTGTTGTCGGCGACCTCCCGGCTGCAGATGGACGCGGTCTGGCGGCTGGTCACCTTCCTGCTCGAAGGCGTCGTCTTCCTCATGGTCGGCCTGCAGATCCGCGACCTGATCGGCCGGATCGAGCGGGACCTGGCGACCACGGTCTCGGTCACCGCGGCGGTGTTCGTGACCCTGGTGCTGGTCCGGTTCGTCTGGATGTATCCGGCCACCTACCTGGCCCGGCTGATCCCGCGGGTCCGGGCCCGCGAGGCACGCCCGCCGGCGAGCGTGCCGACGGTCATCGCCTGGGCCGGCATGCGCGGCGTGGTCACCCTGGCCGCGGCGCTGACCCTGCCGCTGAACAAGGACGTGGCCAACGCCGACTACCCGCGCGAGCTGTTCGTCTTCGTCGCCTTCGCGGTCATCGTGCTGACCCTGCTGATCCAGGGCACCACCCTGCCGATGCTGGCCCGGCGCCTCGGCGTCAAGGAGGACACCACGGCCGAGGACGCCCTGGCCGAGGCCGGGGTGCAGCACGCGGCGAGCCGGGCGGCGCTGGAAAAGCTGGAGGCGACGGCCGACGGCGCGCCCCAATCCGTGGTGGACCGGCTGCGGGCGCTGACCGACAGCCGGGTCAACAACGCCTGGGAACGACTGGGCAGCCAGCAGCAGGAGACCCCGTCGGCGGCGTACGTTCGGCTGCGGCGGGAGATGATTACCGCCGAGCGGCACGTCTTCAAGATCGCCCGCAACGAGGGGCGCATCTCCGAAGAGGTGCTCAACCGCGCCCAGCGCGAGCTCGACCTGGAAGAATCCCAGCTGAACCGGAGTGACGATTGACCTGCCAGCACCTCAAGGAAGCCGGGGAACCGACACCGAAGGCGCCGTACGAGGGCGGCTGCCCCGAATGCGTGGCCGACGGCCACCAGGACTGGGTGCACCTGCGCCTCTGCCTGGAATGCGGCTACGTGGCCTGCTGCGACTCGTCGCCGCGCCGGCACATGTCCAGGCACTACGACACCGAGGGGCACCCGGTGATGCGCTCGTACGAGCCGGGCGAGAACTGGAAATGGTGCTTCGTCGACGACCTGCTAGGGGCCTGAGCCGATGCGGATACTGATCGTCGGCGCGGGCGCGACCGGCGGATACTTCGGCGGCCGGCTGGCCGAGGCGGGCCGGGACGTCACGTTCCTGGTCCGCCCGGCCCGGGCGGCCGCGCTGACCGAGCGCGGTCTGCGGATCCATTCGCCGGTCGGTTCTTCGGTTGGTTCGTCGGCTGGGTCCTCGGTCGGATCTTCGGTCGGGGAGAGCGTGATCCCGGTCAAAGTGGTGACCGCCGGCGCGATCGACGGTCCGTATGACCTGATCGTGTTGGCCGTGAAGAGTCACGGTCTGGCGCCGGCGATCGCCGACCTGCGGCCGGCGGTGGGGCCGGGCACGGTGATCGTGCCGTTGCTCAACGGCATGCGGCACATCGACGCGCTGGTCGCCGAGTTCGGGCCGAACCACGTCTACGGTGGCGTCTGCATGATCGCCGCGACGCTCACCGACGAGGGCGACATCGTGCAGCTCACCGGCCTGCACCGGCTCGAATACGGCCCGCTCGACGGCGGGCCGGACCCGCACCTGGCGGCGGTCACCGGGGCCCTGTCGGCGGCGGGGTTCGACTCCGAGGCCATGACCACGATCACCCAGCGGATGTGGGAGAAATGGCTCTTCCTGGCCAGCCTCGGCGTGGTGACGACGTTGATGCGCAGCCCGGTCGGCGATGTGCTGGCGGCGCCGGGCGGGCCCGCCTTCACCGAACGCGTGATGGCCGAGGCGGTCGCCATCGTGACGGCAGCGGGCCACCCGCCCCGCGACCAGGCGCTGACCTTCCTGCGCGACAGCATCACCAACGCGCGGACGGTGCCGACCACCTCGTCGATGTACCGGGACATGCGGGCGGGCCTGCCGGTGGAGGCGGACGCGATCGTGGGCGACCTGGTCGCGTACGCGGAACGGCTGGGCGTGGACGCGCCGCTCTACGCGGCGGCGTACACGAACCTGTCGGTCTACGCCGGCAGCCGGACCGCTTGAGCGTCCCACCCGACTCCGGCCCGATCGGTGCCGTCTTCTTCGACGTCGACGGCACCCTCGTGCCCGGGACGAGCTCGTCGGTCTTCCTGGCGGGCTACCTCGGGCATCGCGACGAACTCGCCGCCGCGGAGGCCGCGTACGCAGCCGGAGCGATGGACAACCGGCAGGTCTCGGAGCTGGACGCCGCCGCCTGGGCCGGCGTGCCCGAGCAGCAGGTCGAAAACTGGCTCACCGGCCTGCAACTGGTCCCGGGGATCACGGAGACGGTGGCGTGGTGCCGGCGACGTAGCCTGGTGCCCGTGCTCGCGACCCTGGCCTGGACACCGGTCGGTCGTTTCCTGGCCGGCCGCTTCGGCTTCCACGCATTCAGCGGCCCGGAACTGGAGACCGCCGGGGGCGTCTTCACCGGCAGGGTCGCCCGCCACTTCGACGAATACGACAAGCGTGACGTCGCACTGGGGCAGGCGCACGAACTGGGACTCAGCCCAGGCGCATGCGGGGCGGTCGGCGACAGCCGGTCAGACCTGCCGCTCTTCGCCGCTGTCGGGGTGAGCGTGGCGTTCAACGCCTCGGCGGACGCGCGCACTGCGGCGACGGCCACGGTGGACGGCGACGACCTCCGGAGCGTGCTCCCGGTCCTGGGCCGGCTGGTCACCGCCACCCGCTGACGGCCCCCGGCCCTTCGCAACCGCCATTTCCGCAACCGCCATTTCCGCTGCTGACGGTTCAGCCGCTGACGGTTCCGTTGCTGACGGTTCAGCCGCCGACGGTTCCGCTGCTGACGGTTCAGCCGCTGACGGTTCCGCTGCTGACGGCGAGGCCCCGACCCGACCTGGCCCGACTCGACCCCGATCCTGCCGTGATGCCGGCCGCAGACAAGCCGGCTCGATCCCAGTTAGTCCTCATTTTCCCCCAGCCAACTGCTGGCGGTCTTGTGGTGGTGTGGTTACGCCCTCCGTGCCTACACGCATCAAGGTTGATCGAGGGTCGGCGGCCCGGCGGGGATCTTGTGGTGGTGTGGTTCGCTCGCGCCCGCACTCATCAACGTCGATTCAGGGTCGGCGAGACCGCGAGGATCTGGCGGTGGTCGGGGCACGCGTCAATCCCGAACTGCCACCGCACACTATCGGCCCAGCTATGGGTGAGCGCGGCCCGACCGGACATGGCTTATCCGAGTGCGCTCTGCTGGCCGGCTCGACCCGGACCGGATCTTGTGGCGGCGCGGTCTGCTCCGCGCCCGCGCGCATCAACGTTGATTCAGAGGTGGTGACCGGCTGAGGATCTTGTGGCGGCTCGGCCGGCTCCGCACCACCACGACACACATCATCGGTCCACGTCGGGCGGCCGGCTTGCTCAGCCGGAGCATCTGCCCGAAATACCCGGCATAACGCCCACGACCCGGGCGCTTGACAGCGGAGCACCGAAGGGACCTTGTCGAAGTCTCCGAGGGCGGCCAGGGGTCACTGTTGTCAGGATTTCAACGCGATGCCCTCGTGCGGATGCTTGTCGGCGCCGTCCGAGCTAGATGCCGACGAATCGGACCCTACAAAATCACAATCAATCAGTATCAAAAACCTATATAGCCAGCCGGGAGAGCCCGGCCTGCTTGGCTCGCCCGGCCTGCTTGGCTCGCCCGGCCTGCTTGGCTCGCCCGGCCTGCTTGGCTCGCCCGGCCTGCTTGGCCTGCTTGGCCTGCCCGGCCTGCTTGGCCCGCCCGCCTTGCCTGGCCTGCTCGCCCTCCGGGCCTGCTTGGCCCGCCTGCCCGCCCGGCTCGGTTTGCCCGCCCGGCTCGGTTTGTCTGCCCGGCTCGGCCGGTTGTTGGTGGTCAGCGGCGGTTGTAGAGGCGCATGGTCAGGGTGCCGAAGATCAGCACGAAGGCGGCGCTGGCGATGAGGGTCCAGGTGATCTCGGCGGGGTCCCAGGCGCCGGCCATCATTGAGCGGACGCCGGTCACCAGGTGGCTGATCGGGTTTACCTCGACGAAGGCTTGTAGCCAGCCTGGCATCGTGCGCGGGTCGACGAAGACGTTGCTGAGGAAGGTCAGCGGCATCAGGACCAGCATGCTGACGCCCATCACCGATTTCTCGGAGCGCAGGAGCAGGCCGAACATCGTCCAGACCCAGGAGAAGGCGAACGAGAAGACGACCAGCAGGCCGATTGCCGCGACCACGCCGGTCACGCCGCCCGCCGGGCGGAAGCCGAGTGCCAGGCCGACGCACATGATCACGGCGGCGGCCAGGATGTAGCGGAGCACGTCGCCGAAGATCATGCCGACCAGCGCCGCCGGCCGCCAGACCGGCAGGGTGCGGAAGCGGTCGAAGACGCCTTTCTCGATGTCTGTGTTCAGGCCGACGCCGGTGTACATGGTGATCATGACGACGCTGGTGACCATGATGCCGGGCAGGAAGAACTGCAGATATTCGCCGGTGGAGCCGGCCAGGGCGCCGCCGAACAGGTAGGTGAACATCAGCGTCATGATGATCGGGAACGCGGTGACGTCGAAGAGTTGCTCGGGGACGTGCTTGATCTTCAGGATCGCGCGCCAGCCGAAGGTGAGCGAGGCCGACAGGGCGCTCGGCCGCCGCGGCCTTTCGTCTCGGGTCAGCACCGCGGCGAGCGTCTCGGCCGACGGGGCGTAGGCGACGGGTGCCTCAAGATCGCTGGTCGTGGCACTCATGCGGTGACCTCCTGCGGCTCGGGTGAGCGGTCGGTGAGGGCCATGAACACCTCGTCCAGGCTGGGCTGGCCGAGGGAGAAGTCGTCCACCACGATCCCGGCCGTGGCCAGCGCGGCGAGCGCCCGGGCCGCCCGCTCGGCGGCACCCTGCTCGGAGCCCGCCGCCCGGGCGGTCAGGGCCACCGGGTCGGCGTCCAGCTCGACCGCGGTCTCCAGGGTGGCGGCGAGGATGCGCTCGGCGGCGGCCCGCTGGCCGGCGTCGCGGATCCGGACGTGGATCGTCCCCGCGCCCACCGACGACTTCAGCTCGCCGGGGGTGCCCTCGGCGATGACCCGGCCGTGGTCGATCACCGCGATCCGGCCCGCCAGCCGGTCGGCCTCGTCCAGATATTGCGTGGTCAGCAGGACCGTGGTGCCGTTGGCGACCACCACCCGGATGATGTCCCAGACCTGGTTGCGGCTGCGCGGGTCGAGGCCGGTCGTCGGCTCGTCGAGGAACAGCAGGTCGGGGGTGCTGAGGATGCTCGCGCCGATGTCGAGGCGCCGGCGCATGCCGCCCGAATACTTCTTCACCTGCCGGTCGGCCGCCTCGGTCAGGCCGAATGCCTCCAACAGCCGGGTGGCGCGCTCTCGGGAGCGGGGGCGCGAGTGACCGAGCAGGCGGGCCAGCAGGACCAGATTTTCCGCGCCGGTCAGATCCTCGTCGACCGAGGCGAACTGGCCGGTGAGGCTGACCCGGGCGCGGACGGCGTCGGACTCCGAGACGATGTCGCTGCCGAACACCCGCGCGCTGCCGCCGTCGGGGCGCAGCAACGTGGCGAGCATGCGCACCACCGTGGTCTTGCCCGCTCCGTTGGGGCCGAGCAGGCCGTAGACGGTGCCGGCCGGCACCGTCAGGTCGACTCCGTCGACCGCGCGGTTGGCACCGAAGATCTTGACGAGACCCGAGGTCTCGATGGCCGGTGCGCTCATGGTGTGGACCTTTGACTGCCCATGGACGCATCCTGCCGGACCGGTGTGACATTTTCTCCCGACCGGCGTCGGACCCCGACCGGCCCCCGTGGGCCGACTGACCGGTGGACCCCGATCGGTGGACCCCGACCGACGGACCCGACCGACGGACCCGACCGGCCGACCGGCGGACCCCGACCGGCTCGTGGAGCCCGATCGGCGGCCGTGAGCCGCGCCACATCGCTGATCGCGCCAAACCTCTCTTTCCGGGGAATGCGCTCGTCGGAACCGGGGAATGCGCTCGGCGGAAGAGGGAAGTGTCTGAGGGGAACCGGACAGTCGCCGGAAAGGTGTCAGCCCCATCGGTGAGAATGACCGCTGGCACGGCCGCGCAGGATTGAGCGTCGAGCGGACGGGGGAAGACTGAACCCGCCCGCGGCGAGGCCCTCGCGACCGCAGGGCACGGACGGTCGAGGGTGGGAGCAGCACATGCAGGTGTGGCCGGGTCACCGGTATCCACTGGGCGCGACGTACGACGGCACGGGCACCAACTTCGCGATCTTCTCGGAGG
Source organism: Actinoplanes sp. ATCC 53533 (assembly GCF_003947245.1). Taxonomy (NCBI): domain Bacteria; kingdom Bacillati; phylum Actinomycetota; class Actinomycetes; order Micromonosporales; family Micromonosporaceae; genus Actinoplanes; species Actinoplanes sp. ATCC 53533. The sequence goes on from NZ_QHHV01000324.1 coordinate 11,637, forward strand.
TCGCCGAGGCGGTGGAGCTCTGCCTGTTCGATCCGTCGGGCAACGAGCGGAAGGTCCAGCTGCACGAACAGGACGCGTTCGTCTGGCACGCCTATCTGCCGGGGGTCGAGCCCGGGCAGCGCTACGGCTACCGGGTGTACGGGCCGTACGACCCGTCCCGGGGGCTGCGCTGCAATCCGCACAAGCTGCTGCTCGACCCGTACGCGCGGGCCGTGGACGCGGACATCGCGTGGCATCCCTCCCTCTACGCCTACGACTTCGACAATCCGGACGAGATGTCGGATCTCGACTCGGCGCCGCACATGGCCAAGGGCGTCGTGGTCAACCCGTACTTCGACTGGGGCAACGACCGGCGCCCGGACATCCCGTACCACCACTCGGTGATCTACGAGACGCACGTCAAGGGCCTGACCGAGCGGCACCCGGAGGTGCCCAAGGACCTGCGCGGCACGTACGCGGCCATCGGGCACCCGGCGATCATCGAGCATTTCAAGAAGCTCGGGGTGACCGCTGTCGAGCTGATGCCGGTGCACCAGTTCGTGCACGACAATCGGCTCGCCGATCTCGGACTGCGCAACTACTGGGGCTACAACACGCTGGGCTTCTTCGCGCCGTACCACGGTTATTCGGCGATGGGCTCGCTCGGCCAGCAGACCCAGGAATTCCGGGGGATGGTCAAGGCGCTGCACGCGGCCGGCATGGAGGTCATCCTCGACGTCGTCTACAACCACACGGCGGAGGGCAACCACCTCGGCCCGACCATGAGCCTCAAGGGCATCGACAACCGGACCTACTACCGCCTGGTCGACGATCAGCCCAATTTCTACATGGACTACACCGGCACGGGTAACAGCCTCAACGTGCGCAGCCCGCAGAGTCTCCAGCTGATCATGGATTCGCTGCGGTACTGGGTGACCGAGATGCACGTCGACGGCTTCCGGTTCGACCTCGCCTCCACCCTGGCCCGGGAGTTCTACGACGTCGACCGGCTCTCCACCTTCTTCGAGGTGGTCCAGCAGGACCCGGTGGTCGGGCAGGTCAAGCTCATCGCGGAGCCGTGGGACG
>NZ_QHHV01000325.1:0-2788 GCF_003947245.1 Actinoplanes sp. ATCC 53533
AAACGCCGCGGGACAAGTCGGCGGTCCCAACCCGATACGACGCCTTCTGCGATGCCTTGGATCTGGTCATCGAGGCAGGTCGCCAGATCGAGGCGGAGCGGGATCCCGGCGAGCGGATTCTGCCGTACTACGAGGTGCTGACCGCAGCCCAGCCCCGGCGATCGGCGGCCGGCGTCTATCTCTTTCGCCTGTCCCGGCCGGGCACGGTGCAGCAGGGCGGCATGGTTCATCTGCGCAACGAACCAGACTTGCGCGGCCGAGTGACGGCGACCGACGGTGAGCTGCTGACGATTGCGTTCGATGTCGCAGTCGACCGTCGCCGTATTCCCGAGCAAGGCGAGCTGGTCGCTGCCCGCAACGAGGTGGTGCAGCGCGTCCAGGCGGCCGCCGCCGCACGGCTGCGCGCGCGATCGACGGTGAATCCGGCGCTACTTCCGTTGGTGGTCGACGGTAAGTTCACCGAGTATCGGGTGCCGACCGTCGATCCAGCCGAGCCGCTCGACGAAGATCAGACCGAGGCGTTCCGGCGAGCGCTCGCAGCGCCGGACTTGCTCTGCGTGCTCGGCCCGCCCGGCACCGGGAAGACACGGACCATCGTGGAGATCGCCCGCGCTGCGGCGGCCCGCGGCGACCGTGTACTGATCGCCTCGCAGACCAACACTGCCGTCGACAACGTGATCGAGCGATTGCCTGCTGCCCTGACCGCAGTCCGGGTTGGCAACGAGGACCGGATCGCCGCAGCAGTGCAGCGCAAGACGGTCTCCGCCGTCGCGGAGGAACTACAGCGGCGCATCCTTGCCAGAACGGCAGCCACTGCCCAGAGGCTCGCGCCGTTCGGCGGCGAAACTTCCGTGGCCGGCAGTTGGCTGCACAGGCTGGAGACTGCGCTTGCCGGTGCGCAGACGGCGAACTCCAGCCGCGACGAGGCGATGGCGGACCGGGAAGCGGCCGCCGCAGCCGTGGAGATGCAGTTCGGGGTCGCCGCGCGGCAGGCCGGGCACAAGTGGCAGACGGCGGCGCAGCACGCGACGACGGCCGCTGTGGAGGTGCAGCAGCTGACTGAACGGGTACAGCAACTGGAGAGCCGTGGCGGGCTGTTCGGCCCGTTGCATCGCTGGCGAGCGGGTCGCTGTCGCGCGCGGCTCACCGCGGCGACGCCTCGTGCCGCACATTCCCAGGCCGCGGCCGAACAGGATAGGCAGACGTACGAGGCGCTGTGCGCTGAGCTGTCACGCAGGATTGAACGTGATCCGGCCGTACGCCAGGCAGTCGAGCGTGTCGCCGGGGCGCAAGCGGATGCTGAGCAGCACTTTGCGGTCGCCCTGCCGGCGGCGCAGCAGCTTGCCCGGCTGATCGGCGCGGTGGAGCGGCCGGTCACGCCGGCCACGGACGCCGCCGGGCTCATCGCGTTCGCGTCGTGGTGTCGAGCGTGGGAACCATTGCTGCGGGAACGGAGCCGCCTCCTCGCTGACTGGTGCGAGCGGCTGGCCAGCCCAAGCGAACAGTTGCATCCGGAGCTGATCCGCTATGCCGACGTGATCGGTGCGACCTGCATCGGCGTTGGCGTACAGCGCAACCTCCTGTCCGACCTGGACTTCGACCTGGCCGTGATCGACGAGGCCGGGCAGATTCCCCTCGCCTCCACGCTCGTCCCGCTGACCCGGGCCTCTCGGGCCGTACTGGTCGGCGATCACCACCAGCTACCGCCCTTCGTTGACGACGACGCCCGGCATTGGCTGCGGCGACACGAACCCGGTCGCAGCGGCATCGATCCGGGCCTGGTCGCCGACCTGCTGACACACAGCGCCTTCGAGCGGCTCCTGAGTCAGACACCGGCGGCCAACCAGATCCTGCTCAGCCGGCAACGGCGGATGCCCGCAGTGCTGGCAGACTTCGTGTCCAACGCCTTCTACGGCGGCCGGCTGACCACCGAGGCGAAGCCGAGGCCGCCATCGCCGATCTTCCTCAGCCCGCTCGCCGTCGTCGACACCGCCGAGTTGCCGCCGGCCGAGCGGGCCGAACGGACCCGGCCGCGCACAGAGACCTGGCAGGTCGCCGGGCGCGACAACCGGGCCGAGGCGCGAATCGTGCTTGACCTGGCGAAGTGGTATGCCGCCGAAACGCGGGACTGGGTGGTCATCACGCCGTACCGTGCACAGGCGCAGCTCATCGAGCTGTGGCTGCGGGAGGCGCTAGGAGCGGAGGCGATCCGTGACCGGATCGGCACGGTCGACGCCTTTCAGGGTCAGGAACGCGACGTTGTCATGTACAGCTTCACCCGAAGTAATCCCGGCGGCCGGGTCGGCTTTCTCAGCGAGCTGCGTCGCCTCAACGTCGCCATTACCAGGGCCCGTGATCAGCTGATTCTCGTCGGCGACAGCAAGACGCTCACCAACGCTGCCGACGAAGGCTTCCGGCGTCTCGCAGGCGAGCTCTTCCGGTACGCCGCTCAGCACGGTGACGTTGTCGCGGCTCGACAGTTGCGGGAACGGCTGCCGGTGTGAGCGACCCGGCGCACGTACCTGTCCGGCGGATTCTTGAGCGCGTTGCCGCCATGCCCGACATCCAACCGTTGCGGATTTTCCCGCTGCTGTTGCCGATGTGGGCCGTACAGGTTAAGGCAGTCATTCGGGAGGCGCAGCCGTACGAACTGTTCGACCAGTACCTGTCGCGGGCAATCGCGACCGCCGGATTGCGCGACACGTCCAGCCTCGCTGCCTTCTTCGCCGTCGAGCCGGCCCTGGTCGAGCGAGCGCTGCGCTTTCTGGACACCATCGGCCACCTGCGG
>NZ_QHHV01000326.1:0-19645 GCF_003947245.1 Actinoplanes sp. ATCC 53533
GGCGCCGGGACGCCCACCCGAGCAGGAGCCACGCGATCCCGCCCCGGGGCGTCCGTCCGAGGAGGAGTCGCGCGATTCCGCTCTGGGGCGCGCGTCCGAGGAGGAGTCGCGCGATTCCGCTCTGGGGCGTCCGTCCGAGGAGGAGTCGCGCGATTCCGCTCGTGGGGCGTCCGTCCGAGGAGGAGTCGCGCGATCCCGTCCTGGGGCGTCCGTCCGAAGCGGAGCCACGCGATCCCGCCCCGGGGCGCGCGTCCGAAGCGGAGCCACGCGATTCCGTTCCGGGGCGCGCGACGGAGGCGGAGTCGCGCGCCCCGGTTTCGGGGCGCGCGTCCGAGGCGGAGGGGGATCGGTCATGACGTCACCCGACGAGCCGTTCTCGGCGGACGAGAGCGGCGGCCCGACCCACGCCATGATGATCGCGGCGCTCAATCAGATCCTCTCGGAGTGCGGCTACGACCCGGTGCCCGAGGAGGACGGGGAGCAGGCCCCGGCCGACCGGCTGATCGAGGACGCCCGGCACCGCGCCGACGGCATCGTCGCGGCGGCCCTGGAGACCGCGGTGCAATACACCGACGCCGCCCTCGACCAGGCCGCCCGTACGGTGCTCAGCGCCCGCGGCACGCCCGGCGGGCTCCCGGCCGGCGCCGACCCGCTGGAGCGGCCCGGGCCGACGGCCCGTGGCAGCGGCGGGGAGAGCGTGGGCGACATCTGGTTCGCCGCCACCGCGGCGGCCGGCGTCTATCTCCCGATCGCCGAGGACGCGGCGGCCCGGACCCTCGGGGCGTACGCGGGGTGGCTGCACGATGCTGCGAGCGTGAACCCGCCGGATCTGGACGCCGCCTACCGGGTGGGCGTGGAGGTCGTCGCCCTCGGCGTCGGCCGGCCCGAGGCGCTGCCCGCCTCGATGACCCTGGTCCTCGACCACCTCAGTGACGGCGACGCCGTGCGCGGCCCGGCCCGTCAGGTCGCGGGCGCCTTCGCCGCCGGGTTCGCCGCCGCGTTGCAGGCCCGGACCCTCGCCCAGCAGGAGTCGCTGCACCGGGCCACCCAGCGGGCCGCCCGCGAGTTCCAGTCCGCGCTGCAGCACAGCGAGGCCCGCTACCACCGGCTCGCCTACTACGACCCGGTGACCGGCCTGGCCAACAAGACCCGCCTCGTGCAGCGGCTGCGGCAGTCGGCCAACGGCGACGACCCGGCCCGGCACGTCGGTCTCTGCCTGGTCGACCTCGGCGGCCTGGCCGCGGTGGGCGAGCAGTTCGGCGCCGACGCGGGCGACCACGTGCTGGCCGAGGTGGCCCGCCGGCTGCAGCGCATCGCCCGGCATCCCGACTACCTGCTGGCCCGGCACAGCGAGCACACGTTCGTGCTGCTCGTGCAGGACAGCGGCGGCCTGCCGCACCTCGCGGAGCTGGCCGAGCGCCTGATCCGGGCGCTGGCCGAGCCGGCCTCGCTGCCCGGCACCGGGCTGACCGCGCCGCTGCAGTCCGCCATCGGGGTCGTCGACGTGCCCACCGCGGGCCTCGACGTCACCCGGGTCCTCCTCGACGCCGAGATCGCGCTGCGCCAGGCCCGGGCCGGCAGCTCCGGCTGGGCGGCGTACGACCCGCAGCCCGCGATCTCCGGCCGGCCGCGCGCCGCCACCAGCGTCGCCGGGCTGGTCACCGGCCCGCCGTCGTATCAGCCGGTGGTGCGGCTGAGCAGCGGCCGGGTCGCCGGGCTGCACACCCGGATGGCCTGGCGGCACCCGCACCTGGGCATCCTCGACCTGGGCCGGATCGGCCAGCTCACCGGCGACCGCGACACCACCACCCGGCTCGCGGGCAGCCTGCTGGGCCAGGCGTGCCGGCAGGCGATGACCTGGGACGGCGGCCGCAAGGGCCCGTACATCGGGCTGGACCTGCCGGTGCACCAGATCGGCTATCCCGACATCGTCGAGCTGGTGCGCGACGCGCTCGCCGGCAGCGGCCTGCCGCCGAAGCGGTTGCACCTGCACCTGTCGGGGCTGGACGCGGTGCCCGCCGGCAAACACAGCCACACCGTGCTGACCGCGCTCGCCGCCCTCGGCGTCCGGCTCGAGCTGGACGGCTTCGGCACCGGCGGCGGCAGCGTGGCCTACCTGCGTGAGCTGCCGGTGCACGGGCTGCGTACCCCGGCGTCCCTGCTGCGGTCGCCGAGCACCGGCCCGGAGGCCGACCGGAGGCTGCTCGCCGGCATGACCCGGGTGGCGCACGCGCTCGGCCTGCCCCTAACCGTGCACGGGGTCGACGACGACGACGCCCAGTCGCTGCTCGCCGGGACGGGTGTCGACAGCGCCCAGGGGCTGCGGTACGGGCCGCCCAGCACCCCGCACCAGGTGCCCGCGCTGCTGCGCCGGGACACCGAGCTCGTCGCGGCGGTCCGGCGGGTGGCCTCATGACAGACCACAGTGGAGTAGGCTTCCTCGGCATGGTGAACGCGGACGCGGACTTCTCCAGCCGGCCCAGCAGCGCCCGGATCTACGACGCCCTGCTCGGCGGCAGCCACAACTTCGAGGCCGACCGTGAGGCCGCCAAGCGACTGCTGTCGATGATCCCCGCCGCCGGCGAGATGGCGCGGGCCAACCGGGCGTTCCTGCACCGGGCCGTGGAGTTCATGCTCGACGCCGGGGTGCGGCAGTTCCTCGACATCGGCAGTGGCATCCCGACGGTCGGCAACGTGCACGAGATCGCCCAGCGCCGGTTCCCCGAGGCCCGGGTGGTCTACATCGACATCGACCCGGTCGCCGTCGCGCACGCCGGCGAGATCCTGCGGACCAACCCGTTCGCCACCGTGGTGCAGGCCGACATGCGGTTTCCCGAGGCGATCCTCGGCCATGCCGGCGTGCGGCGGCTGCTCGACCTGGACCAGCCGGTCGGGCTGCTGCTGGTGGCCATGCTGCACTTCGTGCCCGGCGACGACGCATACCCGGCGGTCGAGCGGCTGCTGGCGGGGCTGCCCGCGGGGTCGTACATCGCGATCTCGCACGGGGTCTCGGAGACCGCGGCCGACGCGGCCCTGGACGGCGTCGCCGACCTCTACCGGCGTACGGACGTCTCCACGGCGACCGGCCGCACCCGGCCGGAGATCATGCGGTTCTTCGGCGACGCCGTGCTGGAGCCGCCCGGCCTTGTCTGGGTGCACGAGTGGCCGGCCGGCCCGCAGGGCGACGGCGATCCCGGCGACATGGCGGTGGTCGCCGCGGTCGGGCGCAAGCCCTGAGCGGCGTCAGTCCTGGTTTTCAGCGGCTCGCGCACCCGGGGGAACGGCCTCACGGCGGTGGTCGCCGCGATCGGGCGCAAGCCCTGAGCGGCGTCAGTCGTGGTTTCCAGCGGCTCGCGCACCGGGGGATGGCCTCATGGCGGTGGTCGCCGCGGTCGGGTGCAAGCCCTGAGCGGCGTCAGTCCTGGTTTTCCAGCAGCTCGCGCACCCGGGGGATGACCTCGGTGCCGTAGAGGTTGATCGCTGACATCATCGTCTCGTGCGGCAGCGTGCCGGCCGAGTATTTGAGGTCGAAGCGCTGCACGTCCAGCACGCTCACCGTGTGGGCGATCTTCTGCGCCACGGTCTCCGGGGAGCCCACGTGCCAGGCGCCCTCGGCGATGTCCGCCTCGAAGCGCTCCCGGGTCAGCGGCGGCCAGCCCCGCTCCGCGCCGATCCGGGTGATCGAAGCCTGGGCGTGCGGCCACAGCGTCTCGACCGCCTCGCTGTCGGTGGCGGCGACGAAGCCGGGCGCGTGCACCGCGATCGGCAGCGGCCCGCGGCCGTACTGGTCCAGCGCGCGGTGGTACAGCTCGACGTACGGGGCGAAGCGGGCCGGGTCGCCGCCGATGATCGCCAGCACCAGCGGGAAGCCGTAGCGGGCCGCGCGGACCACCGACTCCGGGCTGCCGCCGACACCGACCCAGGTCGTGATCCGCCCGGACGCGGTCTTCGGGTAGACCTGCTGGCCCTCCAGCGGCGGTCGCACCGTGCCGTGCCAGGTCACCGCGTCCTCGCGGAGCAGCTCCGCCATCAGGTCGGCCTTCTCGGCGAACAGCCGGTCGTAGTCGTCCAGGTCGTAGCCGAACAGTGGGAACGACTCGGTGAACGAGCCGCGGCCCAGGGTGATCTCGGCCCGCCCGTTCGACACGGCGTCGAGGGTGGCGAACCGCTCGTAGACGCGGACCGGGTCGTCGGAGCTGAGCACCGTGACCGCGGTGCCGAGCCGGATCCGCCGGGTGCGGCTGGCGATCGCGGCCAGCACGATCTCCGGTGCCGAGACCGCGAAGTCGTCGCGGTGGTGCTCGCCGAGCCCGAACGCGTCCACCCCGGCCTCGTCGGCGAGCACGGCCTGCTCGACCACGTTGCGGATGACCTGCGCGTACGGCAGCGGCTCGCCGTCCGGTCCGACGGTGACGTCGCCGAACGTGTCCAGTCCGAATTCCACGGGCAGCATGTGTCGATCATGCCGCACCGGCCTTCCGCGCCGTTACGCAGCCGCGAGGCTGACCGTGCGGAACCGGGCGAGCATGGCGTCGAACTCGCCCGGGGTGACCGGCCGGCTGAAGTAGTAGCCCTGGATCGCCGGGCAGTCGGCCACCCGCAGCGCGTCCCAGTCCGCGACGTCCTCGACGCCCTCGGCGACCACGGACATGTTCAGCGAGCGGGCCAGCCAGAGCACGGCCGAGATGATCGAGGCCTTGCGCGGATCGGTCGCCAGCCCCGCGACGAACGAGCGGTCCAGCTTGACGATGTCGGCGGGCACCGACTGCAGCCAGGTCAGCGAGCTGTAGCCGGTGCCGAAGTCGTCCAGCGCGATCCGGACGCCCAGGGCCTTGAGCGCGTGCAGGCGGTCCTGCAGGTCCACGGAGTTGGACAGCAGCGCCGTCTCGGTGATCTCCAGGACCAGCCGCGCCCGGTTCTCCAGGCCGCTCGCCGCGAGCAGGCCGGCCAGCATCGGCACGAAACCGGGCTCGGACAGCTGCCGGGGGCTCACGTTGACCGACACGTACCCCAGCTCGTTGCGCCACAGGTAGAGGTGCCGGAGGGCCTGCTCCAGCACGTGCTCGCCGAGTGGGACGACCAGGCCGGTCTCCTCCGCGGCGGCGATGAAGTGGCCGGGCGCCAGCAGCTCGCCCTCGGCGGTCCACATCCGGACCAGGGCCTCGGCGCCGACGATCTGTCCGGTCGCGGGCGACACGATGGGCTGGAACCAGACCGGCAGGGTCGCCAGCCGGTCGCCGTCCAGGGCCTGCCGCAGCCGGGACTCGGCGGTGATCCGCTCCTGGACCGCCACCCGCATCTGGTAGTTGAAGATCTCCAGCCGGTTGCCGCCGGCGCGCTTGGCCGCGTACATCGCGGTGTCGGCGGAGAGCACGGCCTGCTCGGCCTGGCGCGGCCCGTGTGCGACGGCCAAGCCGATGCTCAGCGCGATCTGCAGCTCGGTGCCGGCGACCGGAAGCGGCTCGGCGAGCGCGGCCAGGACGGCCCGGCCCACCCGCAGGCCGTCCTCCAGCGAGCCGGGCAGCGCGACCACGAACTCGTCACCGCCGAGCCGGGCGACCAGGGATCCGGCCGGCACGGTCCGCGACACCAGGGTGGCCAGCTCCCGCAGCACGTCGTCCCCGGCGGCGTGGCCGGAGCCGTCGTTGACCGTCTTGAACCGGTCGACGTCGAGGTAGAGCACCGACGCCGGCCCGGCCTCGGCGGTGAGCATCGCGAGCAGGTCGACCTCGAAGGCCGCGCGCGACAACAGCCCGGTCAGCGAGTCCTGGCGCACCTGCAGGCGCAGCTCGGCCTCGTGCTCCTGCTGCCGGGTGACGTCCAGGCAGTGTACGAAGACCAGCCGCAGCTTGCCGTCGCGGTCCCGGAGGCCGTTGCTGTGCACCTCCACGTACATCACCGAATCGTCGTCGAGCCGCCGGTAGGCCGTCGTGAACGTCACGGGGTCCGTCGCCTGCGTCAGCTTCTCGAAGATCCCTACCTGGGCGGGATCCACCGGCACGATCGGCAGGTCGGCCACCGAGAAGCCCGGGGGAAGCTCGGCCGGCAGGCCCAGCCAGGACCGGTACGCCGAGTTGGTGCGCAACAACCGCCCGTCCGGGGCGAGCATCGCCATCGGCACCGGCGTCTCGTCGAAGGCGGCGCTGAGCTGTGCCCGGCTCTCCGCCAGGTGGTCCTCGGCCCGGCGCTCCTCGGCCTCGGTCAGCCCCCAGGCGACCACCTGGAACGCCGCCGCCAGCAGCACCGCGAGGCCGTGCAGCAGCGCCCAGGTCCACGGGTGCACGATGGCGTCGTGGTGGTAGTAGGTGTGCTCGCCGTAGATCGTGCCGAAGACGGCGTGGTGCAGCGTGGTGCTGACCAGGAATGCCCCGAAGGGCGCCCAGTCGCGGTACAGCGCCAGCGCGGCGACGGCGATGAAGAAGGTGAAGTGCGACTCGGTCAGCCCGTCGCACATGGCCACGAAGCCCGCGCAGGCGACGGTGAAGCCCGCCGCCACGGAGATCGAGGGCAGCCGGCGCCCGGGCAGCACCACCGCACCCACGACGCACGGCAGGATCAGCAGGACGGTCAGCAGCCAGCCCGTGTCGAGCCCGGCCCGCACCGCGCCGAACGCGGTGAGGGCGAGGACGCCCGAGGCGAGCAGGAGGGTCAGCAACCGATGGCGACGAGCCCAATCCTCGTCGCGCACTCCGCCGCCGGTCGGCAGCCACCCGTGCATATGCGAACTCCTGTCTCGTCAAACGTTGCGGCAGCCTGATCGGCGTGCGGCGCCCGGGTATGAGAGATAGGAGGAGTCGTACCGTCCGGCGGGATCAGGCCTCCTGGACCGTCGACGGCCCGGTCAGCTCACCTCACCAGGTCCAGGATCGCCAGGACGATCCCCACGGCGAACGGGATCAGCGCGAGGACGGCGACGATGCGCATGATTCTGCGCATGGTCGGGCTGCCTCCGGTGCCCTCGGCGAGGCGGCCCATCATCTCCGTCTGCGCCTCGATGGAGAACGGGTTGGTGCTCGTATCCACGTAGCTGCGCTTCAGCCACTCCCGGTCGGGGTTCGGATCCTGAATCGTGCCCATGCCCACAGTGTGCGTGACGGCGCAAGGGGCAGGACGAAACAGGCTCGCGGGTGACCGGCCGTCGGGCTGGTCAGGCCGGGGCGAGTTCCCGGGACATCAGGCGAGCCGCCCCGTAGACCGGACGGGCCGTGGCCGACGCCGGGCGGACGACGCGGGTGGCGTGTGCTGCCCGGAACACCGGGGCCGCGACCACGACGGTCGCCGGCGTACGGGCGGCGGCGAAGAGCACCCAGCACACGATGAGCGCGCTGCCCAGGCCCACCAGCGCGGAGAGCCAGACGGCCGGCTGCCCGGTCGCCAGCCCGTACGCGGACCACGAGCCGCAGGCGACCGCCGCGAGCCACCAGCGCAGCGGGGACAGGCCGCCCAGGTCCTGCCGGCGGTCGCGCAGCAGGGACAACGGCTGGGGGATCGAGCCCAGGATGGCGCTGACCGCCAGCGCGGCGCCGAGGAAGGCCGCGGCGCGGGTGCCGCCGATGCCGGTCAGCAGGCCGGCGGCCGCGCTGCCCGCCGCCGCCGCGAGCACACCGGCCGCGCCGGCGGCGCTGATCAGCAGCGTGCGGCCGGTCCGCAGCTCGCGCTGCCGGATCAGCACCGTCACCAGTACGGCGAGCCCGGCCAGCCCGGTCACGGTGTTCGTCACGACCTGCACCGTCTCGCCGGTCAGCAGACCGTAGGTGATCCATCCGACCGGCATCACCGCGCCCTGCCAGCAGGCCGCCGCCGACAGGCCCTGCGTGCGGCCCCGGGCGACGGAGCGCCACACCTGGGGCCAGGGGAGAACGATGGACAATGCGGCGCCGAACCAGCCGAGGAGAGCGATGAAGTGCATGATCCATATCCGGTCGAGGTGATGGGACCGGCCGGAGCGTTCCGGCCACCTGCCCCATCGGCGCTCCCGGTGGACCTGCTGACACGATCCATCCGTGACAGGTGACACGCGTGGAAGCCACCGATTCGCACGCGGAATCCCGGAGGGCCGACTATGGCGACGCATCCGCTGATCGACCCGCACCGGGGCGCGCCGCGGCGGACCCGCGCCCGCTGGACCACCTCGCCCGGGCGGGCGTGCCGCCGGAGGTGGCCCTGACCAGCGACACCCGGACCCGTCCGCCACGGTTGCTGGCGGTGACTTGAGGTTTCCGCGGGGGTGAACCGAATGGCAACCGGGGCGCCCCCGTTCTGCGCTCGGTGGTTTCGCTGGGGTCCCGAAGGGGATGGCATGACCGACACGCAGATCGTTGAGCTGGGTATGCAGGCCATGACCATCGCCGCGAAGATGTGCGCGCCGGTGCTGGTGACGGCGCTGTTGATCGGGTTCGCGATCTCGTTGTTCCAGTCGGTGACCCAGATTCAGGAAGCGACGTTGTCGTTCGTCCCGAAGGCGGTCGGTGTCGGTGCGGCGATCTTGTTCTCGGGTAACTGGATGCTGCACGAGATGGTGACGTTCACGACGCAGCTGTTCGAGAAGATCCCGACGCTGATCGGCTGATCGATCGCAGTGCGAAAGGGCCGCCCGAGAGGGCGGCCCTTTCGCGTCTCGGCCCCGATCAGGGTCAGGCGGCGCCCGCGGCCTTGACCAGCGCCACGGTCTGGTTGATCGTCGCCGCCCGGTCCGCCGCGAACGCGTCGTCGATGATCACCAGTGGGTCGGCGGGGTAGACCAGGGCCGAGATGTGCAGATGCCCGCCCGGAATGTCCGCGCCGCCCAGCGCCAGCCGCAGCCGGTTGGACCGGTACATGCTCTCGTTCGACAGGTAGCTGCCGCCACCGCCGGACTGCGCCTGGGCGCCGGGCGTCGGCCCGCCGTTGTGGCACCGCACCGCCGCCGGGTCCGGGCGGGTGCCCGCCGGCCATTCGCACAGTCGCGGGTTCAGCGCCGTCGGCCACGGGCCGGTTCCCGCCGCCACCATCGCCGCGTGCGGCAGGGTCGTCTCGATGAACTCCGGTTGCGGCTCCGGTTGCGGCCAGCGGGGCGCCGGCGGCACCGGCTGCGGCACTCCCTCGTTGTTGTTGTCCGGCGAGCCGCCGCGCCACGCCCCGGCCCACTGCTCGATGTTCATCAGGCCGCGGTTGCCCTGGCTGATCGTCATGATCAGGTCGGCGCGGTCGCGGGAGCGGGCCGTCAGGTGCGGGCCGAAGGCGTCCTCGACAATGCCCGCGTCGAAGCCGCTCCACGTCACCGGCAGCATCACCGCCCGCACCCGGATCTCGCGTCCGCCGGCGGTGTATCGCAGCCCGTCCAGCTGCAGCGCCGACGCCCCGGACGGGTTCGAGCGGCGGATCTCCCCGTTCAGCTGGTACGGGTCGAAGCCGCTGACCAGCACCTTGCCGGCGCCGGGTGCGAAGCCGGTCGAGGAGACGCCGCGGGCGGCGTATTCGTAGGTCTTGAGCAGGCTCGCGCGCTGCGCCTCGGTGAGCCCGAACGCGGGCCGCCACTGCCGCACGTCGCGGGTGCCCATCAGCCTGGTCCAGTAGAGCGGGCGGTCGTCGTACCGGTCGATCGTGCCCATCCGCAGCTTGCCCTGCGCGCGCAGCACCGCCACCTGCCACAACTGCGCGCCGCGGCGCTGCAGCTCCCGCCGCGCGTCCGCGATCGACCGGCTCCGGCAGAGCGCCTTCGTCAGCCCTTTCGCGTACGGCGTGAAGCCGCCCGCCTCGACCAGGTGGTAGGGCACGCGGGTCCCGCCGGGCAGCGCCGGGGTCTCGATCCGGCCCTCCTCGTACGTGGTCGGTGCGCCGCGGTCGAAACACTCCCGGCCCGCCGCGGCGGTGGCGGTCTGGGGAACCGCCAGCAGTGCCGCGCTGACAGCGATGACGGTGATCAGGCGCATCGGACCTGCCTTCAGCAGAGGGCATCGACAGTGGTGACTATATCGGGAAACCGGGCGCCTCCCGGGTGAGAACGGACACCCGCCCGGCACCGAGCGCCCCGGCCAGCGCGGCGGTCACCCGGGCGATGTCGGCGGCCGCGGTGTCGTGCAGGGCCTCGGTGACGATCAGCGCCGTGGTGGTGTCCGCCGTGACCGCGGAGAGGCCGCTCTGCCGGTTGGTCCACCGGCGGGCGTGCGCGTTGCCGGCCGCGTCGGCGAAGGTGATCTCGCCGGGCGCGGGATGCTCGCGCTCGCCGCCGAAGGTCAGGTAGGTCTCGTTCCCGGTCGCGTAGCGCACTTCGAGGTCGCCGTCGACCTTCCCGGTGTCGAGCGCGGCGACCGGCACCGCGTACGCGGCCGAGACGGCGTTGCAGACGTCGACCAGCGGGTGCACGCGGGGCAGGTCGCCGTCGCGCCGGAGGCGGCGCAGCAGGGACTCGGAGGCGCAGCGGTACCGGGTCGCCTTGACACCCAGGGCGGTGAAGGCCCGCCGCCAGGCCTGGATCTCCGGGAACCGGCCCTCCGGGCCGGCGGCGAGGCGGTCCCGGGCGGCCTCGACGTGCCGGCCGAACGCTTCCGCGGCGCGGTCCTCCTCGAGGGGCGCCGAGACGAGCAGCGCGCCCGCGGCGAGGCCGGGAAGTCCCGCCAGACGTCGTCGTGGTGCCGGAACATCAGGTGAGCTCCCCGCCGGTCGCGGTCAGTTCGGGCACCCGCCGGGTGGGGGCGGGCGGCGGCGCGGGGTCCCGGGCCGGGCGCAGGCCGATCGCCAGCCCCAGAGCGACGACCGCGATGCCCGCCCAGACCAGTGGCCGGGGCGCCGGTCCGCCCAGGGCGACGCCGGTCAGGGCGGCCGCGATCGGTGCGATGCCGGTCAGCAGCCCGGTGGGCCCGGCGCCGACCCGGGACACGCAGGCATACCAGAGCACGAAGGCCAGTGCCGTCACCGCGATCGCCAGGTAGGCCCCGGCGATCAGGTCGCTGCCGGTCAGCCGGCCGGCCGCCGCCGGTCCTTCGTGAAGCACGCCCAGCACCGCCAGCATCGCCGCGGCCAGCCAGGTGGTGTGCACCGACACCCCGACCGGACCGTGCCGGCCCAGGACCGGCACCGCGAGCAGGGTGAACGCCGCCTCGCCGGCGAAGGTCACCACCGCCCAGGCCAGCCCGGTGCCGTCGGTGCGGCCCAGGCCCTGCACGAGGCCCGCCCCGACGGTCACCACGACCGCGCCGGCCAGGACCGCCGGCGCCGGCCCGCGCCCCTCCAGCAGCGGGCCGGCCGCGGCGAGCAGCACCGGTACGCAGGCCACCGCCACGCCGAGCACCGCCGGTTCGGCGTGCCGGGCGCCCTGCACCAGGGCCAGGTTGAAGATCACCATGCCGGTCGCGGCGATCCCGGCCAGCCAGAGCCACTCGGCGCCGCGGGGGCGGGTCAGCCGCGACCGGGCGAGCCGGGCGAAGCCGAGCAGCAGCAGGCAGGCCAGGGCGTAGCGCAGGGACTGGATCGTGAACAGCGGCGCGTCGGTGATCTCGGCGGAGACGGCGACGCTGCCGCCGACGAAGGACATGGCCGCGGACCCGGCGGCGAGGGGTAGGAATCGGGACACGCAGACCATGCTCGACCCGCGTATGGTCCTTCTAGAAGGACCAATCCCGCGGCTGAGGAGTGGACCAAATCGACTTTTTGGAACTGCATCCCGGCGCGGCGCCGGCCAAGGGCGTCACGGCCTGGCTGGCCGAGGCGCTGCGGGCCGCGATCGGGGACGGCCGGCTCGGCGCCGGGGCGCGGCTGCCGGCGACCCGGGTGCTCGCCGGGGATCTCGGGCTGTCCCGGGGCGTGGTCGTCGAGGCCTATCAGCGGCTGACGGACGAGGGGCTGCTCAGCGGGCGCACCGGCGCGGGCACGGTGGTGACCGGGCTCGCGGCGCAGCCCTCGGCGCGGGCTCACCCGCGCGAGGCGTCGGGCATGCGGTTGCCGTTGCCGCCGTCGGCCGGCGTCGATCTCGACCTGTCTCCGGGCGTACCGGATCTGTCGGCCTTTCCCCGCGCGGCCTGGCTGCGCGCCGAGCGGGCGGTGCTCGCCGCCGCGACCAACGCCGATCTGGGGTACGGCGACCCGCGGGGCAACCCGAGGCTGCGCGCCGAGCTGGCCGGCTGGCTGGCGCGGACCCGTGGCGTGCAGGCCGGCACCGACGACCTCATCGTCGTCGGCGGCGTCGCGCAGGCGCTCGCCCTGCTGTCCCAGACGCTGCGGTCGCGGGGCGTCGCCGAGATGGCGATCGAGGATCCGGGCTCGCGCGGGACCCGCGACGAGCTGGCGCACTGGGGACTGCGGCCGGTGCCGGTCCCGGTCGACGACGAGGGGCTGCGGGTCGACCTGCTGGCCGCGACCGGGCTGGAGGCGGTGCTGCTCACCCCGGCACACCAGTTCCCGACCGGGGTGGTGCTGAGCCCGGCCCGCCGCCGGGCCCTGCTCGCCCTCGCCGGCCTGATCATCGAGGACGACTACGACGCCGAGCACCGCTACGACCGGGCCCCGGTGGCCGCCCTGCAGGCGTCCGCGCCCGACCGGGTCGCCTACGCCGGCAGCGTCTCCAAGTCGCTGGCGCCGGGCATGCGGCTGGGCTGGCTGATCGCGCCGCGCGCGCTGCACGCCGACCTGGTCACCGCCAAGCACGCCAGCGACCTCGGCAATCCGGCGCTGCCGCAGCTGGTCTTCGCCCACCTGCTGGCCTGCGGCGACTACGAGCGGCACCTGCGCACGGTGCGCCGCCGCCAGGTCCGCCGCCGGGACGCCCTGCTCTACGGGCTGCGCGAGCACCTGCCGCAGGCCCGCGTCGAGGGCGTCGCCGCGGGGCTGCACCTGCTGATCACGCTGCCCGGGCCGGCCGACGACACCGCGCTGGCCCGCCGGCTGGAGGAGGCCGGGGTGCGTGCTCACCCGCTGTCCTGGCACCGGCTGCTCGACGGGCCGCCCGGCCTGGTGCTCGGCTACGCCGCGCTGTCCCCGGACCTGCTGGTGGAGGCCGCCCGGCGGATGGGCCGCGTGCTGGCGGCCCGCGCCCGGTAGCGAACGGCTCGGCCGTCAGAGCAGCCGCCGTTGCACCACGTCGGCGAGCACCGTCGTCACCAGCCGGGTGAGGGTCTCCCCGGCCGGCGGACCGGGGTCGCGGTCGGCGAACAGCAGGTGCCCGCCACCGACCAGGGCGAGCGTGAGTGAGTCGACGTCGGCATCGGCGGCGATGCGGCCCAGTTCGCGCTCGTCGGCCAGGTAGGCCGAGACCGCGGCCGTGGCCTGCGCGAGGATCGCGATGCCACCGCCGGGCCGGGCCTGCCGCAGCCGCGCGCGCAGGTCGTCCCGGAAGGTGATGAGCGGGATGATCGCCACCGGAACCGGCCCGAACAGGGTGCTCAGCGCGCTGGTGAGGTTGCCGGCCACCGTGGCGGTGCCAGCGGAGTCGAGCAGCGCCCTCGCCTGGGTCTCGAGCCGCGCGGCCCGGTCGAGCACGAGGCCGGCGAGGAAGTCGTCGAAGTCGGTGAAGTGCCGGTGCAGGACGCCCTTGGCGCAGCCCGCCTCGTCGGTGACGGCCCGGCTGGTCAGCCCGGCCGGCCCGGCCCGCAGCAGCACGCGTTCGGCGGCGTCGAACAGCTGCTGCCGTACGTCGCGCAAATGCACCCCAGTCGGCACTCGCAGATCCTCTCGATACGTCAACCGGTCGTCGATCCTTGCCGAGTGGGCATGCGCCCACTAAGGTGGGCGCATGCCCACTTTACCGCCGGAGCAACCAGGACCGCCCCCGGCCCGGCCGCACGAGGCCCGGCAGACGGCCGAGTCGTTCGGTACGGACGCACAACGTTACGACCAGGCCCGACCCGGCTACCCCGATGCCCTGGTGGCACGGATCGTCGCCGGGAGCCCGGGGCCGGAGGTGCTCGACGTCGGCACCGGCACCGGCATCGCCGCCCGCCAGTTCCAGGCCGCCGGCTGCGCGGTGCTCGGCGTCGAGCCGGATGCGCGGATGGCCGATGTCGCGCGAGCCGCCGGCCTGCCGGTCGAGGTGACGACGTTCGAGGCCTGGGCGCCGGCCGGCCGGACCTTCGACGCGGTGATCGCCGCCCAGTCGTGGCACTGGGTCGATCCGGTCGCCGGCGCGGTCAAGGCGGCCCGGGTGCTGCGCCCGGCCGGGCGGCTGGCGATCTTCGGGCACGTGTTCGAGCCACCCGCCGAGGTGGCCGAGCCGTTCGCCGCCGCCTGCCGCAGGGTGGCACCGGACCTACCGTTCAGCGATCAACCGGCTCGGCGCCCGCTGGAGGTCTACCGAGCGGGGTACGCGGCGGTCGCCGACAGGATCCGCGAGACGGGGCAGTTCGGCGAGCCCGAACACTGGCGATTCGACTGGGAGCGGGACTACCCACGCGACCAGTGGCTGGCCCTGCTCCCCACCACCGGTGGTCTCACCCGGCTGGCGCCCGACAAGACAGCCGCCATCCTCGATGCGGTCGGGACCGCGATCGACGCGCTGGGCGGACGCTTCACCATGCGGTACACCACCCTGGCGACCACCGCCGTGCGGACCGGCGGCTCCTGACCGGCGGCTCCTGACCGGCGGCTCCTGACCGGCGGCTCCTGACCGGCGGTTACCGTGGCAACCGTGCGACACGTGCGGCCACCACAGTCCTATGACGGCCCGGGCCCGGCGCTCTTCCTCGCCGGTGGGATCACGAACTGCCCGGACTGGCAGTCCGAGGCCGCGGCGATGCTGCGCGACACGCCCGGGCTGACCGTCCTCGATCCGCGCCGCGCGGTCTACGCCCCGGACCTGCCGAACGCCGCGGCCGAGCAGATCACCTGGGAGCACACCCATCTGTGGCGCGCCGACGTGGTGCTGTTCTGGTTCGCGCCCGGCGGCAGCGTGCAGCCCATCGCCCTGTACGAGCTGGGCGTCCACGCCACCCGCGGGGTCCCGCTGGCGGTCGGCGCCGACCCGGCGTATCCGCGCCGGCTCGACGTCGAGGTGCAGCTCGACCTGGCCCGCCCCGGCCTGACCGTGCACGACACGCTGGCCGGCACGGTCGCGGCGGCCAAACGGCTCAGTACGTCGGGGCAGCCACCGGTGATCGGGGTCCACGAGCCGTAGGCGGATGCACTACGGTCGGTTGATCACGGTGTGGCGAAGGGAGCGCGGGTGACGGCCTCCGATCCGCATCTGCAGGCCCTGCGGGCCCTGCACGCGGTGACCAAGCGGGTGCACGCCAGCCTCGACCTCACCCAGACCCTGGAGGCCGTCGCGAGCGGGGTCGTGGAGGCGTCCGGCTTCGGCCTCGCCGCCGTCAACCTCGCCGAGGACAACGGCGACTACACCACCGTGGCCGTTGCCGGCAGCGACGACCTGCGCCGCGAGCTGCTCGGCAGCACCGGCTCGGCGGCGACCTGGCGCGAGCTGTTCCGCCGCGCCGAGCGCTGGGGCTCGCTCTACTTCGTCGACCACCACCGGGGCGTACCGGAATCGCTCAACGCCTGGGTGCCTGACATCGCGGCCCCCGACGACCCGGCGCTGTGGCACCCGCTGGACTGCCTGTTCGCGCCGCTGATGGCGTCCTCCGGCGAGTGGCTGGGCGTGCTGAGCGTCGACCTGCCCGACGACGGCCGCCGCCCGAACGCGCAGCAGCAGGAGATCCTGGCCTTCTTCGCCGAGCACGCCGCGATCGCCATCCAGCACGCCCGGCTGCACTCGCAGCTCGAACGCAGCCAGGCCGAGGCGGAGTACGCGGCCACCCACGACAGCCTCACCGGCCTGGCCAACCGCGCCCTGCTCAAGGCCCGCATCGACGCCCTGCCCGCGCTGGGCGCGCCGCACGTCGGGGTGCTGGTGGTCGACCTGAACGGCTTCAAGAAGGTCAACGACGAGGCCGGGCACGAGGCGGGCGACGAGGTGCTGCGGATCGTCGCCCAGCGGCTGCGGCACCACCTGCGCGCCGACGACCTGCTCGCGCGCACCGGCGGCGACGAATTCGTCGCGGTGCTGGCCGGCGAGGACCTCTCCGGGGTGCTGCCGGGCACCGCCCAGCGGCTGCGCGAGGCGATCGCCGAGCCGATCTGCGGCACGACCGGCGTGTACCGCATCGGCGCCAGCGTCGGCTACGCGCTGGGCCACGCCGGCGAGGACTACTCCCGGCTGGTCCCGGCCGCGGACGCCGCGATGTACCGCGAGAAGCGGCGGTCCGTCGCGCCGGTGCCGTGAGGCACCGCGTGTAGCGGCGGTGGTCTAGCGCGCCGGTGCCGTGATCCGCAGGTCGGCGGTGATGCGTGCGGCGGCGGCCAGCAGCGGCGGCAGCAGCTCGGCCCGCATCGTGGCCACGGAGGTGCGGCTGGCGTGCACGGAGACGTTGACGGCGGCGGTCACGGCGCCGGAGCGGTCGAACACCGGGGCGGCCATCGACCGCAGGCCCTCCTCCAGCTCCTGGTCCACGATCGCGTAGCCCTCCTCGCGGACCCGCCCCAGCTCGGCCCGCAGCTCGTCGACCGATCCGACGGTACGGGCGGTGAGCCGCTCGACGCGCACCCGGGCCAGGTGCGCCGCCACCTGCTCGGCCGGCAGGTTCGCGATCAGCACCCGGCCCATCGACGTCGCGTACGCCGGGAACCGGGTGCCCACGTTGATCGCCACGGCCATGATCCGCCGGGTCGGCACCCGGGCCACGTAGACGATGTCGTCGCCGTCCAGCACCGACACCGACGACGACTCGTGCACCTCGGCGGAGAGCTGCTCCAGGTGCGGCTCGGCCACCTCGGGCAGCGACAGGCTGGACAGGAACGCGTAGCCCAGTTCGAGCACCCGCGGGGTCAGCGAGAACAGCCGGCCGTCGGTGCGCACGTAGCCGAGGTCGGTGAGGGTGAGCAGGAAGCGCCGGGCGGCGGCCCGGGTGAGGTCGCAGATCCGGGCGACCTCGCTGAGCGTCAGCTCCCGGTGGTGGGCGTCGAAGGCCCGGATGACGGCGAGCCCCCGTTCCAGGGACTGCACGAAGTAGGGCTCGCGGGCCTCGTCGTCCATCGCTCGCGTCACGGCGTCACGCCGCGGATCCGCCGTCGGCCAGGGCGGCCTCGGCGATCTTGAAGGCGGCGTTGGCGGCGGGCACGCCCGCGTACACGGCGGTGTGCAGCAGGACCTCGGCGATCTCGTCCGGGGTCAGGCCGTTGCGGCGGGCCGCGTGCACGTGCATGGCCAGCTCTTCGTGGCACTGCAGGGCGGTGAGCAGGGCCAGGGTGAGGCAGGAGCGGGTGCGCCGGTCCAGGCCGTCGCGGGTCCACACCTGACCCCAGGCGGTCCGGGTGATGAAATCCTGGAACGGCGCGGTGAAGGCGCTGGTGCCCGCGACCGCCCGGTCGACGTGCGCGTCGCCGAGCACCTCGCGCCGCACGGCCATGCCGTCCTCGTAGTAGTCAGCCATCGAGCGCCTCCAGGATGAGTCGGTTCGCGGTCTCGGCCTGTTCGTAGCTGGCCAGGTGCGCCGCCTCGGCGACGACCTCGAGCCGGGCGCCGGGGATCGCGGCGGCGATGGCGGCCCCGTGCGCGGGCGGGGTGGCCGGATCGTCGGCACCGGCGACCACCAGCGTGGGCGCGACGATCCGGGGCAGATCCGGCCGCAGATCCATCTGTTCGACGGCCGCGCACGCTCCGGCGTACCCGTCCGGCGGGGTGGCCGCGACCATGTCCCGCAGCCGGCGCAACTCGCCGGGGTGGGCCGCCGCGTAGCCCGGGGTGACCCAACGGCCGACGACGGCGTCGGCGACCGCACCGGTGCCCTCGGCCCGCACCAGGGCCGCCCGCTCGATCCACCCCGACGGCGGCCCGAGCAGCGCGGACGTGCAAAACAGCAGCAGCCGGTCGACCCGGTCGGCGGCATGCGCGGCGAGCCACATGGCGGTCATCCCACCCAGCGACAACCCGCAGACATGGGCCCGCGCGACCCCGAGCCGATCCAGCAGCCCAAGCGCGTCGCGCCCGAGATCGCCCAGGGCATAACGACCCGGCGGTACGGGCGAACGACCGTGACCGCGCGCGTCATACCGGATCACCCGGAACCGCGCGCTGAGCGCGGGAATCTGCGGCTCCCACATGCTCAGATCCGCGCCAAGCGAGTTGATCAGCAGCAGGGCAGGCGCGCCCGGCGGGCCATCCACACGATGGTGCACCGAAACCGCACTCATCGCCAGCCCCCCGAAACGCCATCCCGGCCCGGTACGGCCCGGCCCGGTACGGCCCGGCCCGGTACGGCCCGGCCCGGTACGGCCCGGCCCGGTACGGCCCGGCCCGGTACGGCCTGGCTTGGGACGGCCTGGCCCGGTACGGACTGGCTTGGTGCGGCCTGGCTTGGTGCGGCCTGGCTTGGTACAGCCTGGCTCAGTACGGCTACGGAGTTGTTCTCCGGTGCCGCCGCGCCCGGCCGGCGGATGCAATGGTCGCTACTCGCTTTGCTCTGCTTCCCCATAGGAAACACCTGGTGTGGGATGCGCGGGTTGCGGCTTTGAGGGTGATGCCGGGCATCGGCCGGAGGGTGTTTCCGATAGGGAAGCAGAGCAAAGCAACGTCGGAGGTGAGGCTCTGCCGCCGGGCGGCGAGCGCCGAATGCTATGCCTGGTGATCGAGACGAGCCTCGATCCGGCGCCGAGAGGTGGCGGGGGACCACGAATCGCCGCAGCAGTGTCTGTGAGGCCTGGCTCGGCGCGTGGGTGCCGCTGTCCGCGTGGCGGATTCGTACGGTCGCGCTCATCGCCGGGCCGCCCGCAGGGCGCGGTCGATCAGGGCGTTCGCGCTGCCCACATAGGTCTCGGGGGCGAGTAGTCCGGCGAGGCGGGACGGGCTCAGGTGGGCGGTGATCGCCGGATCCGTGCGCAGGTCGCCGCGAGCGACGGCCGCCCGGACCACCGCGTGGGCCTCGGCGCCCAGGGCCGGGCGCAGTGCCCCGGCGACCCGTTCGGCGAGCAGCGCGCCGTGGGTGAGGTCGAGGTTGGCGCGCATCCGGCCGGTGTCGACGCGCAGGTGCGCCAGCGCCCGGCGGAGCTGGTGTGCGGCCGAGCCGGTCGAGGTGAGCAGGGCGCGTAGCGGTTGCCACTCGGCGTGCCAGTTCCCGGCGGCCCGCTGGTGCTCGTGGGCCATGGCGGTGAGCAGCGTGGCGACCAGCCCGGGCGCCTGGGCGGCCGCGGCGGCGGCGCTGATCGCGGCGATCGGGTTGTGCTTGTGCGGCAGCGTCGACGAGCCGCCGCCGTCGCCGCCCTCGGCCATCTCACCCACCTCGGTCTGGGCGAACAGGGTCAGGTCCCGGGCGACCTTCGCGACCGCCCCGGCGGCGGCGCCGAGCGCTCCGGCCAGGTCGGCGATCCGGGTCCGCTCGGTGTGCCACGGCAGGTCCGGCTCGGCCAGCCCCACCTCGGCGCTAAAGGCGGCCAGCAACCGAAGCCCGACGTCGGCACCATCGGCCGGCTGGTGGGTAGAGAAGGCGTCGGCCGGTTGGTGGGTGGAGGGGGCGTCGGTCGGTTGGTGGGTGGAGGGGGCGTCGGTCGGTTGGTGGGTGGAGGGGGCGTCGGTCGGTTGGTGGGTGGAGGGGGCGTCGGTCGGTTGGTGGGTGGAGGGGGCGTCGGTCCGGTTGGTGGGTCGGAGGGGGCGTCGGTCGGTTGGTGGGTCGGAGAAGGCGCCGGCCGA